>NZ_JAGEKJ010000009.1:0-149048 GCF_049887835.1 Gluconobacter sp. NFX36
TCCTGCCCCCGCAACCAGTGTATCCTGCACCAGGAACTTCTCGAGAACGCCAGCGTCCGGATGACGCATGGCGTTTTTCCTGTTTGATGCAAATCCCAGCATCGCAGCCAGATCACCCTCAAGAAAAATCGCTAGTTCTCCACTCTCGGGAATAAGGCGGATCCGCGTGATCAGAGAACGGATCGCTTCTACCGTCTGTGTTCTGCTGACTTCATTTTGAAGACTCTCGTGGAGCGTCGCGATCTTCTCAGATAAACCAGAGGCATAAAGGATCCAGCGATTGGGTGGTGTCCTTCAGCAAGCGAAGAAAATAAGAATCTAGATTATATTCATATCTCAGGTATATTTTTGAAAATTTTCCAAATCAATTTATATTAATTAAATACTTATAAATATAAATTTATTAATGAACAATACATAGAAAATAATGTAATTAATAATAATTATCAATTTAAATGAGAATGTTTATTAATAAAATAAAGCATAAAAATATTTGTTATTTATTTATATTTGATTTGTGCTATAAATTTCGTGAACGCATGAGAGGATAGTCAAATGGCGATTAAAGATCCTAAGGTCGTTGAACACCTAAACACGCAACTTACCAACGAACTCACTGCAATTAATCAATATTTTCTGCACGCGCGGACGTTGAGACATTGGGGCGTGACGCTTCTTGGTAAGAAAGAATACGAAGAGTCCATCGAAGAAATGCGTCACGCCGATTGGCTGATTGAACGCATTCTCTTTCTCGGTGGCTTGCCAAATGTTCAGCGTCTGAACCAGATTCTGATTGGCCAAAGCGTTGAAGAAATCCTTCAGTGCGATCAGAAACTTGAAGAAAAGGCGATTTCTGATCTTCGCGAAGGTATTGCGTATTGTGAGAGCGTTCGTGATTACGTCTCCCGGGATCTACTGCTGAAAATCCTCGTCAACGAAGAAGAGCATGAAGATTTCATCGATCGTCAGTTTGATTTGATCAAGCAGGTGGGAATCGAGCGTTATATTCATAAGAACTCCGCTGCGGCTCCTGATCAGGATTGAATTTTCCTTAAAACACCCGGGCTTCCCCGGGTGTTTTTTTTGATCAGAAATAGGCAGCTTGCTCTGCTGCTTTTGGAAGTACAGACGTCTGAGATAATGCCGCTTGAAGATGTTTCCGGTTCTGTAGGGCTTGTTTAAGTAGGCATACCATTCCGGGAACACAGTTTCCGCACTGAGCACGACATTTTCGAGCCGTATAGATCTCGGAAGGTTTAGAAGCCCCAGAATCAATCGCAGATTCAATATCTTTGTGTGATAGAGCGTTACATGAACAAACGATCATCAGCTGCCTGTGGTTCCAGAAGGGATTCAGTAACCTTTGTATATTCTAGTTGAGAGTGGTTCGCAAACGCATTTGTTTGAATTTTCGATATAAGATGTTTGATGCAAGGTCGTTTGTTATGATGGAAGGCTGCTGCTCCATTTCTGCACAACGGGTCTAATGGCAAAATTGCTTTGGATCCGCACGACACCGGGCAGTCTGGATAGCTCTTCTTTATGGATTCTTTCATAGTCGGCCAGATCGCGTGCGGCGACATGGAGGAGGTAATCTGCTTCGCCTGTCATGAGGTAGCATTCGCGGATATCGGCACATTCTTTGATCCGGGCTTCAAAGCGACGCAGGGATTCGTCTGTAAGGCGTTCTAAGGTGATCTGCACAATGACGGTCGTTAGATTGTGAACGGAGCGATCGTCGATTACCGCGTGATATCCTCGGATGATTCCTTTTTCTTCAAGCATTTTGACGCGTCTCAGGCATGCTGATGGGGAAAGGCCAACCCGTTCAGCCAGGTCAGCATTACTCATGCGTCCGTCATGCTGGAGTAGACGAAGAATCGATTCTGTGGTTCGGTCGAAGATCATGTCACAATTTTCCGTCTTTTCTGCGCATATAATGCATATATAGGTTTTTGTTCTGAAGAATATGCTGGGGATATGCAGGAAATTTTATTACGATGTGGGTAGGATAAATTCATGACGATCTTATCAGGCCCGCATCTGTGGCCCGCATCTCGTGCTGGCGCTACGTTGACAGTTGATCTGGCGGCTATTGCCAGAAACTACCGCTTTCTATGTCGTAAGGCGGATAAGTCTGTATGTGCGGCTGTTGTCAAAGCGGATGCTTACGGACTTGGGGCTGAGCAGGTTGCGCCTGCTCTTGAAAAAGCTGGAGCACGCGAATTTTTTGTCGCTCATGTTGATGAGGGTATTGCGCTTCGTAAAATTGTTTCTGCAAACTCGCGCATTACGGTTTTGCATGGCCCGCGTCCTGATGCGGTATCCGAGTGTGTTTACTTTGATTTGCGGCCTGTTCTGAATACGTTGGAGCAGATTAATCTCTGGAAAAAGGAGACTGAGCGTCAACAGAGGACGCTCGATGCTGTGCTTCAGGTAGATAGTGGGATGTCCCGCTTTGGTTTGTCGCGACAAGATGTTCAGGCTGTGGCAGATGATCCTGACCGCCTGAAAGGCATCCAGACAAATCTCATTATGAGTCATCTTGCCTGTGCGGATGATCCCCAAAACCCTGCAAACGAGATGCAGCGACAAAAATTGCTGGAAATTGCAGCTTGTCTTCCTGCCGCACCACTGAGTCTTTCAGCATCATCCGGGATTTTTCTTGGATCTGCGTATCATATGGGGTTGGTTCGTCCTGGGGCCGCACTATACGGAATTGCTCCTAACACTGATGAAGTTAATCCTTTGCAGCAGGTTGTCCGGCTTCAGGCTAGGGTGCTTCAATTGAGGCATGTGACTGTAGGAGATGGCGTTGGATATGGTTTGACATATCAGCCACAGGGTCCCCGTCGTATTGCAACTATTGCTGTTGGATACGCGGATGGGTTCTCTCGTCAGAATGGAGGTACGGGGTATGCCTGGTTTGGGGATATCAGGCTTCCGATTGTTGGACGTGTTTCGATGGACTCGCTTGCTCTTGATGTTTCCGCTGTACCTGAAGCTCTTCTTCGTGTGGACATGCATGTCGATTTGATTGGGGGGCGTCGGAGTGTGGATGATGTGGCTGCCTCTACGGGAACTATTGGCTATGAGGTTCTGACGTCTCTTGGGGGACGATATTATCGTGAATATGTAGATTGAAAGGCTGACTTTTGGCTTTCTCGTGTTCGAATGATTGACAGGACATTCTGAAAGACCCAAATACACGAATGAGCATCGCGAGTTTTTCAAGTGCTCTTTCTTTTACGTTGAATTCGGAAAATGCATGTATCTCCGCCGTGATCGCGCCCTGACAGCAGTTTCAATCATGTTGGATGTTGCTTTTCATGCAGGACGGTCCGGTGTGGTGAGTGGTGCAGACATTGCCAAGCGGGGCAATATGCTGCGGCGTGGGATTGAGCCGGTTCTTCAGGCTCTTTCACGTGAAAAGCTTTTGGATAGTGTTCGTGGGCCCAAGGGGGGATATCGGCTGGGTCGGCCTCCTCGGACGATTACTCTGCACGAGATAGTTCAGGCTGTGACCGAGGAGCGGGGTGCAGAAGCAGAGGCGGGGAATCCTCTTGTAGAGAAGGTTCTGGAGCCTTTTTGGTCTACGATGAATGCCGAATTGGCAAAGAAAATGGATGCTGTGACTCTGGAAGGTTTGCTGCGTCAGGCGGAAGAGGCAGGAATGCAGCGACCGAGCCGGGCGCCAATCTCATTTTCTATATAACAAAAATAAATAGTTATAAAAAAATAACACAAAATACGGCGATAAAGCTTGGATAATTCACCATAATAGATCATTATTTTAGATGTTATGGTGAATTATCGTCCGCTCTATAAGGGCAGTCTGTTTTTGCGGTTTTCTGGTATGGTCTTTCTTGAGATGAGGAGAGCTGAGGAACATGCCTCTGGATTTCTCGTGGAGGCTCACCTGATGCCAGTCCTGTTTCAGCCGAGGGTATCATGAAACGAGCAGTACGTGTTGGTACGGATGAAAAGCTCGTTCTGACAGCCAATCGTCTTCTGGATGGAACGATTGTCTGGCGGGATCGGCTTGGGCAGTGGCAGCCGCATATTGGCGTCGCTGAAAAGTTTGACGCTGAACAGATTGGTGCTGTGCTGGAGTTGGCGCAAGTTCATGCTCAGGCCAATGGTATCGTTGGTGTGTATGAAGTGGCGGTCAAGGATGTTGAGCCGCCAGAACCTGTAACCGTTCGTGAGCGTATTCGTGCGTATGGCCCGACGGTACATCCTGAATTTGCAGTGGAGACCGTGTAGTGAGTGCTCCTGTCGGCCATTATCAGTACGATCAGATTGACCGTGACTTTCTTGATGCGCGAATTGCTGAATTTTCAGAGCAGGTCGCTCGTCGTATTGACGGCACCTTGACTGAAGATGAGTTCAAGCCACTTCGGCTGATGAATGGGCTGTATCTTCAGCTTCATGCTTACATGCTGCGTATTGCCATTCCTTACGGCACGATCGATAGCCAGCAGATGCGGATGTTTGCGCATATTGCTCGTCGCTATGATCGGGATTACGGGCATTTTACGACCCGCCAGAACATTCAGTTCAACTGGATCAAGCTGGAGGAAACACCTGACATTTTGCGCGATCTGGCGCGAGTGGACATGCATGCCATTCAGACCAGCGGAAACTGCATTCGGAATGTGACATCCGATGAGTTTGCTGGTGCAGCGGCGGATGAACTTGTTGATCCGCGAATTCATGCTGAAATCCTGAGGCAGTGGTCAACGCTGCATCCGGAATTCACGTTCCTCCCGCGCAAGTTCAAGATTGCCATCTCTGGTAGCCCGAATGATCGGGTGGCGGCACGCTTCCATGATATCGGCATTCTGGCGCGTCCGGGGGATGATGGGCGCACGGTGTTCCGGATTTTTGTTGGCGGTGGTCTGGGGCGAACGCCGATTATCGGGCAGGAAATCTTTGATGCCGTGCCTGAAGAGCATTTGCTTGCGACACTTGAAGCGATTGTTCGAGTCTATAATGCCCATGGGCGGCGGGATAACATCTACAAAGCGCGCATCAAGATTCTTGTTCAGGCTTTGGGTATTGATGCGTACCGGGAGGCTGTTGAGGCTGAACTGGCTCAGATGGATCTGGAGCATTACCGCCTGACACCAGATATGGTGGATGCCATTCAGGCTCGTTTCGCTGCTCCCCAACTCTCTGCACCAGACAATGCTGCTCAGGAATTGGCAAACAGGCGGCGCGAAAACCCGGAGTTTGATTTGTGGGTTCGGAGCAATACGCATCCGCATCGTAATGCAGGGCACATCATTGCCGTTGTTTCACTCAAACCTGCTGGCGGGATTCCGGGCGACGCGACGTCTGCGCAGATGGATCGTCTGGCGGATCTGGCGGACGAGTATTCCTTTGGAGAGCTGAGAATTACGCATCTTCAGAACATTGTTCTGGGGCATGTGCGGCAGGATCGTTTGTATGATCTGTGGACCAGCCTGAAAGAGGTTGATCTGGCGTCTGCCAATATTGGGCTGATTGGGGACATCGTGGCTTGCCCTGGTCTGGATTACTGTGCGCTGGCGAATGCGCGGTCGATCCCGATTGCGCAGAAGTTGGGTGCACGGTTTGGGGATGCGTCGCTTCAGGCGGAGATTGGCGCGCTTCGGATCAATATTTCTGGCTGCATCAATGCGTGTGGGCATCATCATGCGGGACATATTGGTCTGCTTGGGGTGGATAAGCGCGGTGAGGAATTCTTCCAGATTACGCTGGGTGGCAGGGCAGAGAACGGGGCCTCGATTGGTACGATTCTTGGTCCGGCCTTACCGGAAGACGATACGGTTGATGCGATTGCAAGGCTTGTAGATCGGTATCTTGGAATCCGGCATGACGGGGAGACTTTCCTCGATACGCTGGACCGGCTTGGGGATGCTCCATTCAAGGAGGCGGCTTATGAGACTGTTTGAACTGGGTGAACGGACGGCAAAGGTTCACGAGTCTCTGGTGACGCTTCCGGAGCTTGCCGAGAACACGGATGTGCGGGCAGTTTTGCTGGATATTGCGGATGATCCAGCGGCGCTGAAGCCTTATCTGAACCGGCTTGAACTTGTTGTTCTGCGATTTCCGATCTTTCGGGATGGGCGTGTTTTCACGCAGGCACGAGAATTGCGGGAATATTTACGGTTTTCTGGAGAAATCCGGGCTGAGGGGCATGTTCTGCCGGATCAGGCTGCTTTTCTGAAGCGCTGTGGGGTGGATAGTGTTGTGCTGCCGGACGGCAGCGACCCAGCGCTTTGGGAGCGTCAGTTGAGTCGCTTCCCGGTGGCCTATCAGCGGTCTGTTCTGCCTTCGCGGCCGGTTGGGGCTGGTTTGAGAGTTGAGGAAGGGACTTAACGAGTCCCGAACCAGCCTCGGCGCCAGAACCAGAAGAGCGGCAGGATTGTGGACAGAACCATCAAGGTTAGTCCGTAGGGATAGCCGTATTTCCAGGTCAGTTCTGGCATATCCTTGAAGTTCATGCCGTAGATTCCGGCGATCAGGGTCGGCATGATTCCGATCGAGCTGGCGACGGTGAGGACTTTCATCCCGTCGTTCTGTTCGATGCTGATGAAGCCCAGTGTTGCATCTAGCAGGAACTGAACCTTGCTGACGATCTGGGCGTCGAAGTCGCTGAGAGAGGCGATGTCGCGTCCTGCGACTTTGAGGCGGGATTTGAATGTGTCAGCCGGGGTTGGGGATTTGCCTGCTGTGTCTCTGGTGGGCAGGGGGGAGGTTCCCTGATCCTTTACCTTTTGCAGGCTCTGGCTGATGTAGTCTTCCAGATAGATGCGGACCCGGTCGATGCCGAGAAGGCTGTCGCGGACTGTTGATGCCAGATCTCCGGCATAGCCGAGGCGGCGCAGTGTTTCGCGGAGCATGGCGCCGACGCGGGCGCGGTCTCTGGGTTGTTCGGCGTTGAAGACACGACGGGAGATGGTGTCCAGGGCTCGGCCAAGGCCCTCAAGAATATCTGCGAGGCGATTGATGATTTCCTCTATCAATTCGACCAGCAGTTCCGTTGATGAGGGGGAAATTTTTCCAGCCGGATATTCCGCCAGTTTTCTCCCGACAAGGTCGAAGGCGAAATAGTCTGTGTAGCGGACTGTGATGATTCTCTTTTCCGTCAGGATGAAGCCAACGGGTTTGGAAAATGAGATATCATCAGCGCGGCGGACAAGCGGGGTTGATAGATAGAGGCAGTTGTCCCGTTCATAGTGGCGGGAGGAGCTTTCGATCTCTTCCAGTTCTTCCTGCTTGGGAATGTGGACCCCAAGGAGTGTCTCGGCTTTTGTGATTTCGTCGTGGGTTGGATTGATGAGGTCAATCCAGTTGGTGGTGTTGATATCGACGTCTGGGCCGATCTCGCGGGCCGGTGTGCCGGCGGGCCGGGCGAGAAGCATCAGGCAGGAGTCCTTGGTCGGGAAACAGGAAGGTCTGACTCATGTCGTGCGGTGACGTTCCATGCAAGAGGGACGTCGGGATTCGGTAAGCTACGTTTTTCCTGACAGATGTGTGGATGGACGTTCCTGCGTTGCCTTGGTATCGCTGGTCAGCCTTTTAAGCGGAACAGAGCCCGGTATGACGACCCCATCTTCTTCCCTGCCTAATTCCTTGCGCTCCGGACCGGACGAGCGCGGCCGTTTTGGCGTCTTCGGTGGACGCTTTGTGGCGGAAACGCTGATGCCTCTGGTTCTTGAACTGGAGGAAGCATATCGCGCTGCTCAGGCTGACCCGGCGTTTCGTGAGGAGTTGGACTATTATTACCGGGACTATGTTGGCCGTCCGAGCCCATTGTGGTTTGCGAAGCGCCTGACGGAAGAGCTGGGTGGTGCGAAGGTTTATCTCAAGCGTGAGGAGCTGAACCACACGGGCTCTCACAAGCTCAACAACGTCATGGGCCAGATCCTGCTCGCGCGGCGGATGGGCAAGACGCGGATTGTGGCTGAGACGGGTGCTGGCCAGCATGGTGTGGCGACGGCGACGGTCTGTGCGCTCTTCGGGCTGAAATGCGTTATTTACATGGGGGCGACGGATGTTGAGCGTCAGAAGCCCAACGTCTTCCGCATGCATCTGCTTGGGGCTGAGGTAAAGCCAGTAACGGCTGGGGCGGGGACGCTCAAGGATGCCATGAATGAAGCCATGCGCGACTGGGTTGCGAATGTGGCGGATACATATTTTCTGGTGGGTACGGTTGCGGGGCCGCATCCGTATCCTGAGATGGTTCGTGATTTCCAGTCCATTATTGGCACGGAAGTGAAGGAGCAGATTGTCCGGGCTGAGGGGCGTCTGCCGGATGTGATTGTTGCGGCCATTGGTGGCGGCTCCAATGCGATGGGGATTTTCCATCCCTTCCTTGATGATGCGGATGTGCGTCTGATTGGTGTCGAGGCTGCTGGGCTGGGACTGGATTCCGGCAAGACGGCGGCCTCCATCTCCCGTGGGCGTTCGGGTGTGCTGCATGGCAACCGGACGTATCTGCTTCAGGACAAGCATGGTCAGATCGAAGAGGCGCATTCGATCAGTGCGGGGCTGGATTATCCGGGAATTGGGCCGGAGCATTCCTGGCTGAATGATATTGGCCGTGCCGAGTATGTTGGTGTGACGGATCAGGAAGCGCTGGATGCGTTCCAGCTTCTGACGCGCACCGAAGGCATTATTCCGGCTCTGGAATGCGCGCATGGACTGGCGCATGTGATGAAAATTGCGCGGGAGATGCCGAAGGACAAGATCATCGTGCTGAACGTCTCTGGCCGTGGAGACAAGGATATCTTCACTGTGGCGAGCCATCTGGGAGTGAACCTGTGAGCCGTATCAAAGCCCGTTTTGAAGCCCTCAAGAAGGAGGGGCGGGGCGCTCTGATTCCGTATCTTCAGGCGTTTGATCCGGATTATGAGACCTCGCTGGAACTATTGAAGGCGATGCCTGCGGCGGGGGCAGATCTGATTGAGATTGGCGTGCCGTTTTCCGATCCTTCGGCGGATGGTCCGACGATTCAGGCGGCGGCGTTGCGTGGGCTGAAGGCTGGGGCGACGCTGGGTGGCGTGTTGGAAATGGTACGGTCTTTCCGGGAGACCGATGCCGAGACGCCAATTATTCTGATGGGATATCTGAACCCGATTGATAGCTATGGACCGGCGGAATTCTGTTTCGACGCGGCTCAAGCCGGTGTGGATGGCATTATTGTCGTGGATATGCCGACGGAAGAAGCGGATCTTCTGGACTCCCATGCGCGGGAAGCGGGCTTGGATATCATCTCGCTTGTGGCGCCGACGACGTCCCGGACGCGTTTGTTCCATGTGCTGAAAGATGCGTCTGGCTTCGTGTATTATGTGAGCATCACGGGGATTACGGGAACGGGCAGTGCCAGCCAGGCGCAGCTTGAAGAGGCTCTTCCGAAGATTCGGGAAGCAACGGATCTGCCGGTTGCTATCGGGTTTGGGATTTCGACGCCTGAGCAGGCTCGGACGGCATCCCGGATCGGAGATGCGGCTGTTGTCGCATCTGCTCTGATCAAGACGATGGCGGGGACGCTGTCTGAGGGGAAGGCGACGAGCAAAACGCTTCCGACTGTTCTTGAGCAACTGATGGCATTGTCTGCGGCGGTTCGGGCCTGAATTCCGGTTTTTGGATTTGCAGGATTGGGAAGCGCATCGGGAATGATTCCGGTGCGCTTTTTTGTTGTGATCAGGCTCTGTTACGCAGGGACATACCGAACAGGATCGCGGAAATTCCGGCCATGAGCAGTTCGATGGCGATCAGGGTGCCGATCAGCCAGAGGCCAGACCATGGCAGCGTCATGTAGAGCAGAATTCCGATCAGGAGGGTGAAGATCCCACTGACGGCGAGAAGGCTCCAACCTCCGGCTGTCCGATGGCCTGCTGCCCAGAAAGCGCGGCTGATTCCCGCGAAGATCAGGCAGCCTGCGAGGATGGCTGTGATGAAGACGGAGCCTGTTGCGGGTTCTTCAATCAGCAGCAGGCCACCCAGGATGTAGAGGCCGCCAACGAGACCTGAAAGCCATTGATTGGGGAGCGGAAGACCTCTGTGGGCGAAGCTCTGCACGACCTGGGCGACGCCGCCGATAATGAGCAGGACGCCGAGGAGAACCATGCTTGCAAGGGTCGTGGCGACGGCATCAAAGGCGGCGAGCAGGCCCAAGACGACAAGGACGGCACCGACACCGATGAACCAGCCTGGTTTCAAACCTGATCTGTTGTTGGGGAATTGCAGGGTATTAAAGCTGTTGGACATGAGATTTCTCCATGGCTGGCATTGCAAATGTCTGTTTGCAGGCCGACCTTGCCCGATAAAATGACCTTAGGGCAGGGATGGTTGCCAGTCATCTGAGCGGTGACCAGCGTATGGGTAAAGATGCCATGTTTTGGGGTGTCTGGGAGAGTTCTGGTTGGCGAGGCTGGCATAAATATGCTGGTGGCGTTAAAACGCGCCGGATATTGATGGTCTGAAACAGGGCCTTCCCCCCATTCTGGCCTTCGTCCCGAAGGCAGGCAGAGAGTAACGAGAAGACATGAGCTGGCTGACCGATTACGTTCGACCCAAGCTGCGTGGCCTGCTTCAGCGGGACGTGCCGGATAATCTTTGGACGAATTGCGAATCCTGTGGGCAGATGATGCTCGTCAAGGAGATGGAGCGGTCCCAGAAGGTTTGTCCGCATTGTGGGCATCACATGCGGGCGACGGCAAAGGAGCGTCTGGCCTGGACGTTTGATGACGGTGAATACACCACGATCGAGCTTCCGAAGATGCCCGTTGACCCGTTGGGGTTCAAGGATTCCAAGCGGTATGCGGACCGTCTGAAGGACGCGCGGAACAAGTCCCATCTTGATGAGGGGCTGGTTGTTGCTCATGGCCGTATTCAGGGCCAGAAGGCTGTTGTGGCTGTAATGGCGCCTGAATTCCTGCTGGGGACGATGGGGGCCGGATTGGGTGAGGCGTTCGTAGCAGCGTGCCGTCTGGCTGTTCTGCAGAAAGCGCCCCTCGTGATTTACACGGCTTCCGGTGGTGCGCGAATGCAGGAAGGGGCTGTCAGCCTCATGCAGATGCCGCGGACGACCATTGGCGTGCAGATGCTGCAGGAAGCTGGTCTGCCGTATGTTGTGGTCTTTACGAATCCCACGACGGGTGGTGTGTCCGCCTCCTTTGCGATGCTGGGTGATATTCACATTGCCGAGCCGAATGCGCTGATTGCTTTCGCTGGGCCGCGTGTGATTCAGGATACGGTTCGGGAGAAGCTGCCTGAGGGGTTCCAGCGTTCCGAGTATCTGCGTGAGCACGGAATGGTGGATATTGTGGCCAAGCGTTCTGAGTTGCCGGAACTGCTGGGGCGGATTCTCGGGATGCTGATGCGCCAGAAGGCTGCTTCGGACGCTGCTGCCTGATGACGGCCCGGCGGGAGGGTGAAATGGGTGCACCCATACGTCTTGCAGGAGAGTATCAAGGGCGGCCGGGAGAAGTTCTGGCGCGGTTGCATCAGCTTTATCCCAAGCTGATCGATCTTTCTCTGGGGCGTCTTGAGGTTCTTCTAACCAAGATGGGGAATCCGGAGCGGCATTTGCCGCCGGTGATCCATGTGGCGGGAACGAATGGCAAAGGGAGCACCTGCGCCAATCTGCGGGCTATTGCCGAGGCTGCCGGGCTTCGGGTGCATGTGATGACCAGCCCGCATCTTGTGAGCATCACGGAGCGGTTCCGTCTGGCGGGCGAGCTGGTTGATGAAAATACACTGGTTGAGGCTTTTGAAGAAGTTGAGCGCATCAATGATGGGGCGCCGATTACAGTCTTCGAGGTTCTGACTGCAGCGGGTTTTCTTCTTTTCTCGAGGGTTCCTGCAGATCTTGTAATTTTGGAAGTTGGGCTGGGCGGACGGCTGGATGCCACGAATGTGGTTCCGAAGCCCGTGGCCTGCGCCATTACAACCATCAGTGTGGATCATCAGGCGTTTCTTGGAGAGACGCTGGATGTGATTGCTGGCGAAAAGGCCGGGATCATCAAGCCTGGCGTACCGGTGGTCGTGGCGCCTCAGGCTCCCGAAGCACTTGAGTCGATTCGATTGCGGGCTGAGGCACTTGGCGCGCCAATGTGGGTTCTGGGACGTGAGGTTCAGGTAGGCAGAGAGTCCGATGGCCTTCACTATTCTGATCCACAAGGAGCTTTGGATCTGCCGTCACCGGGTCTGAAGGGGCCGCATCAGGGAACGAATTCGGCTCTTGCGATTGCGGCGCTGAGAGTATCTGGACTGGATATTCCTGTCAGTGCGTATGGCGGTATTGCCAGAACGGACTGGCCTGCAAGGCTTCAGAGATTACATGGAGCTCTTGCAGAAAGGCTTCCGGCCGACTGGGAGCTTTATCTGGATGGTGGGCATAACCCCGGTGCTGGGGAAGTGCTTGGCGCGGTGATGGATGGATGGAGCGACAGGCCTGTTCATGTCATTGCAGGCGTTAAGCAGAGCAAGGATGTCAGTGGCTTTCTTCAGCCGTTGATTGGACGGGCTGCCAGTCTTCAGGCTGTGGCTGAAGAGGAGCAGCATCTTGCAACACCGGTCGAGGAACTGATTGCCGCGTCAGGTGGCGTGGCGATTGCTGGTCCCACGATTATTGAAGCTCTGGATCGTCTTGCAGCGCAGAATTCTGCGCCTGCACGGGTGCTGATCTGCGGCAGTCTTTATCTTGCAGGTGTGGCTCTTGCTCAGGATGGCTGGGTCCCGGTCTGAGGGAAGGCTTGGCGGACCAGGTCTTCCCACTCCTGAATGATGGTCTGATCAGGCATTCTGGCGTCTGCTCGAGCGTACCAGTAGCGGGCGTTGGCGAGATCGCCTTCCTGACGATGAAGAAGGGCGTGGATGCGGTCGCATTCACGTGCGCCTTCTGCTGACTGCACCAGACGGTGAGCTTCTGCCCAATTCTTTTTCCCAATCCACCAGAGGGCGGTTTGGGAGAGGGAGAGGTTAGAAGGAGGCGTCTGGGTTTGAAGGCTACTGCGGAACTCTGTCAGCGATAGCATGGTGCTGTTTCCTGTTCAGGTGCGGTTTTCCGGTTTTGAGTGGGAACGTCTGATGAGGAAGATGGCTGCACATTCGGTCTCTGCTTCGAGGGCATGCTGGTGGTAAAAGATTTGCGTGACTATGATCGAATCCTATCCTTCTTCAGCGGCGTCTGATGCTTCCTCCGACGATGGAGGGCTAAGCGCGCTTTTGCGTCGTTCTCCGCCAGCGAATATCGCGGCCGAGCAAGCGCTTCTTGGTGCTATCCTCACGAACAACAAGGCCTATGAACGGGTTTCAGATTTTCTGGAGCCGGAGCATTTTGCTGACTCTGTGAATGGGCGGATCTACGAAGCGGTGGCTCGCCGTATCGAACGTGGGCAATTGGCTGATCCGGTAACCATGAAAGCCGAGTTCGAGCATACGGGCGTTCTTGATGCTGCTGGGGGGCCTGCTTATCTGGCCAAGCTGCTGACAGCGATGGTCGGGATTGTGAATGCAGGCGACTATGGCCGGGTCATTCATGATGCATGGGTGCGGCGTCAGTTGATTGATATTGGCGAGAGCGTCGTCAACAATGCTTTTGGTGCCCGACCTGATCTGGATGGCAGTGACCAGATTGCGGCTTCTGAAGAAGCTTTATTCAAACTGGCGACGGAGCGCGGTCAGGAAGGTGGCTTCGTCTCTTTCGGAAAGGCTCTGACAGGTGCCATTGATGTTGCGGAAAAGGCATTTCTGAGAACCGGGGACGTTGTTGGTCTCACGTCTGGTCTGCGCGATCTAGATAAGCGAACGGGTGGTTTGCACCCCTCCGATCTTCTGATTCTTGCGGGGCGTCCTGCGATGGGAAAGACGGCGCTTGCAACAAAAATCGCGTTCTCGGCTGCTCGCTCGATCATGCGAGATGCAGAGGAAAAAGGTGAGAAGCCGCATGGGTCGGTAGCAATTTTCTCACTTGAAATGTCGTCCGAGCAGTTGGCGACCCGTATTCTTTCAGGTGAGGCTGAAGTTTCGGGTGAGAAAATTCGCCGAGGTGATATTGGGCAAAAGGAATTCGACCGTTTTGTTCGTGTGTCCCGCGAATTGCAGAAGTTACCTCTTTATATTGATGATACGCCGGCAATTTCTCTTTCGGCTATGAGAACACGGTGCCGGCGTCTCGCGCGCACGCAGGGCCTGAGTCTGGTGGTGGTGGATTATCTGCAGTTGATGCGACCTGCGATCGGAACGAAGCCGGATAGCCGTGTGCTGGAAATTTCGATGATTACTCAGGGTTTGAAGGCGATTGCAAAAGAGCTTTCGGTCCCTGTTATTGCGTTGTCCCAGTTGTCTCGTCAGGTGGAGTCTCGTGAGGACAAGCGTCCTATGCTTTCGGATCTGCGCGAATCGGGTTCCATTGAGCAGGATGCTGATGCTGTCATGTTTGTTTATCGTGACGAATATTACCTTCAGCAGCGAATGCCGAAGGACAGTGCGTATGACAGTAACGAAAAATTCCAGGCCGCGACTGAAGAGTGGCAAAGGAAAATGGCTCTAGTTCATAATAAGGCAGAGCTGATTCTTGAGAAGCAGCGGCATGGGCCGACAGGGATGATTCAATTGTATTTTGAAGGCGAATACACTCGGTTTGGTGATTTGGATATTATTCACGAATAGAACGTCAAAGCGGCCCATGGGCCGCTTTTTTTTTGGTCTGGAGATTCAGGCGATAGAAAAACATGTTTTGAAAAAAGGCTCAGAAACTTGCGTTTGATATTAATGCGTTAGAAATATTTTGTCATAAAAAACAAAGGAACATCTCTGGTGTTTGGAGAACAGGGGAATATTCCATTGTGCGAGAATTGTGAAAATCTGCAGTTTTTGGCTGTTTGAGAACGCAAAAAGCCTGAAAAATTAACGGGACAATTTCAAAGGCGCCGGAGTTAGACGCACAATTGTAGTGGCAAAGAGCCATATTTGCTCCTTGACCCAGTGGCATATTGCCATTAATTTATCGTTAATCGGCGGTTGTCGTGGGGATGATTGCTGAGGAAGGAAGGGGGCCGGTTGATGCGTGATGTTTCGCTGAAATCTGGAAACGTTTCTGATTGGTTCATTCCATCGCTGGTGCAAGCGTATTGCACCATGACGAATGGGGGAGCGTTTGAATGCGTGATAAAGTCAGCGAAGATACCGTCAATGCAGATCCTCGTCTGGTCTCTTGGGTTGATCAGGTGTGCCAAAAGACGTGTTTTTGTCCGTGTCTGGAGCCATGTCTTGCCGCTGGAGCACCAACTCTGGGTGCAGGGCAGCCAGCCTCAGGGCCAGTTCTTCGTCGGTTCGACCGTTCAGGACGCCTTTCAGAAGGAAGTCAGTCGAGACGCGCAACCGGTTCGAGAGAGCAGCAATGAGGAAGACGCTGGGTGCGCGATCTCCACGCTCAATCTTGTTGAGGGTGGAAGCATCTACCCCCAGAAGCCGGGCACACTCACTCTGGTTGGGGATAACGAGTTCCCGGGCCCAGGCAATACGTGTTCCGATGGCTCTCTGGAGGATAGTCAGGGAGTCCGAGCGCTTATGTTTGGCCATGCGGCCTTTTTAGCAATGGCTTTATGCCAAATCCAGAAGAAGTTTTTTTTCTTACGATTTGTGGCATTTTGCCACTAAATGGGTTTTTTCGTAAAGGGATTGATAATGAGGCAGATGAAAGAAGGTCATACCCCCCGTCGGGTTTCCGCAAGCGCGATTGCCGCGATGTTGGCATCTGATGGTTGGCAGCCAATGCGGAAGCCGGCGCGCAAGAAGTCTTTGGGCAAGGGGCAAAAAATCTCAAAAGTTTCTGGGGGAACAGAAAAACGGCAGGTTTTCGATCGGGAAAGTGCAGAAGCGCTTCCTCCGGGGCACCCGGTTTCATGGAAAGCTCTTTGGGGTTCAGATCTGGCGCCAGCATTCCCTGCCTTAACCCCGATGGGTGCGTCTTCAGCGTGGGAAAATATTCACTGATGCAGCCTTTGATTCGTGAAATTTCTCCATGTGGGAAAATGATGACTATGCAACCGACTTTGGAGCGCCTTCAGCATCAGGAGTTTCAGGACCGTAATGGTGTTTACCGTGTCGTGAACACGGTCCAGTCCATGTACGATGCTGGGGATATTGGTGATGACGAGGTTTCTGCGGCTGATCGTTGGTACCAGGAATATCTGTTTGCAACTCTGGGGGTTGTTGAGGAGCGCCCGTCTGATGGTCATTTTCGGGAGAAGGGAGATGTTCATACCTGGATGTTAGGGCGAGGAAAATGTTCTGCTCGGATTTCCGAAATCAGAGAGACGCTGGGGTTGTGTGGTCATGTTCGTCTGGAGATGTTGCTGGCTCGAGAAATGTCTTTTTCAGCTATGGCACGGCAATTGTATCCCGGTATATCGGAAGGACGAGGGCGTATGAAGGTATCGGCGCAGTGCGGTCTGATTTTAGAGCAGCTTGTTTATGTATATAAAAAAATAAAAAAGAATTCTTTTTAATAAATATGTTGAAGTTTGCGTTCGGTTATTTTATAAAAAGATTATATTGAATGATTTTATTTCTGAGGCCATTTCTTTCTGGGGGTGGTCTTTTTTATTTAAGAGAATTATTGAAAATGGAACGATTTAATATCGTTTCCGGAGCGATTGTTCTTTCCGGGCGACAGACAATGATTGTTTTGTGGTGTGAAAAACCTGAAGTGATCGCCTGTCCGCTGATCTCTATGGATGAGGCGCTCCACCGGGCAGATTGTGACCTCGAATGGCATGAACTTGTGGATGCCGGTTTGACACGCTTGGACGTGCGGTGTCGGGCTATTCCTTGTTTGCGCCGTATATCCTCTCTCAAGCCTATTGGCTGTGTTGATGACGTTACGGTGAAGCGTCTCAGGAATGTGGCGCAGAAAGAGTGGAAACATCGCCTTCAGGAGAAGGAGACGTCATCCCGGTCTCACAAGAAACCGTTTCATTCGAGACAATCGACGGCTGTCTGGTTTGACGGGGGTTCAATGAACAGCCGACGTGAGGAACGCCTACAAATGGGCTGACGGTCAAATATGGGGCCGTATGGGGATATGAGCAGATGAGCGAAACACAGGCTGACGGGCTGCGAGGGCGAAGTGGGCGTTCACGTCGGCGTAAAGAACGGTTTCTGGAACATCTTGCGAAAAGTGGAAATGTTTCTGACTCTGGTCGATTTGCTGGTGTTCAGAGAAGCACGCTTTACCATTGGAAGGAAACAGATGCGGCGTTTGCCTCTCAGTGGGAGGACGCACTGGAAGATGCAGCGGATATGCTGGAGGCTGAAGCCAGACGTCGTGCTCTGGAAGGTTATGACGAGCCGATTACCTATGCAGGAAAAGTGGTTTGCGATCCGGAGACGGGTCATCCGCTTGTCAGGAAAAAATATAGTGATGGGTTAATGGCGTTTCTCTTGAGGGCGCATCGCCCCGCGCGCTTCAGGGCTGGACAGGAAGAGATTTCTACGGCGCCTGTTTCCATCAATATCAGTTATGATGACAGCGTCCTTTAGACTCAATGAAGCACAGCGTGATGCTGTTCGTCTTTTGGGAGGGCCTGCTCGTCATATTTTGCTGAGAGGGGGGTCAAGGTCCGGTAAGACTTTTGTTCTGATACGGGCCATTGTGATTCGCGCTTTGAAAGCTGCCGGAAGTCGGCATGGAATTTTCCGGCATCGGTTGACGGCGCTGAGGGCGTCTGTTTTGCGGGACACGTTTCCCAAAGTTATGAGCCTTTGCTTTCCTCAGGTGCGTTGGCGCCTGGAGCGGCAGGAAAACATTGTGACGTTTCCGAACGGCTCGATGATTTTTTTTGGTGGTCTGGATGATGAGCAGCGGACTGAGAAAATTCTGGGGCTCGAATTTTCGACTGTTTATCTGAACGAAGCGAGCCAGATCAGCTATGGCGCGCGGAATATGCTGCTGACGCGCTTGGCTCAAAAATCAGGTCTCGTGAATCGCGAATATATTGATGCCAATCCTCCGAGTGTTGGGCATTGGTTATATGCGCTGTTTGAAATGGGAATTGAGCCGAAATCCGGAGAGCCTCTTGCAGACTGTTCCTTGTACGACACAATGATTCTTAATCCCCATTCCAATAGGGATAATCTGGGAGAAGAATATATTGCGGCACTGGAAGCGCTGCCGGAACGTGAGAAACGACGTTTTCTTTACGGGGAGTACCAGGCGGCTGTTGAAGGGGCCTTGTGGCGTATTGAGTCGTTTCGCCGGGACGCTGTGATTACGTCTGCAAATCGGATGGATGTTGCATCACGGATGCGGCGTATTCTGGTGTCTGTTGATCCGTCGGGTGCGTCGGGGCCGGAAGATTATCGTTCCGATGAAATTGGAATTGTGGTTTGCGGGGTAGATGCGGATGGTGTCGGGCATGTTCTGGAAGACCTGTCTGCACGGGATAGCCCTGCAGGGTGGGCTTCTCGTGCTTTGCATGCTCTGGATGACTGGCGGGCTGAGCGGATTGTCGCCGAGCGCAATTTTGGTGGTGCTCTGGTGGAAAATACAATTCGAAGCGTGCGGGCGCATGCGCCGGTACGGCTCGTGACAGCAGCGCGCGGAAAAGCAGCGCGCGCGGAGCCGGTCGCGGCACTCTATGAAATTGGCAAGGTGGTTCATCATGGGCGTTTTGAAACGCTTGAGGATCAGCTCTGTCATTTCTCGGTCAGTGGATATCGCGGCTCCAGGTCTCCGGATCGGGCAGATGCGATGGTCTGGGGACTGAGTGAACTGATGCTGTCTGGCAGCAGCGGTATGACGGGCTGGACCCCGTCAGGATTTTCGTTGGCGCGCTGAAAAGCCTTCGGGCTTCAGGTGGGCTTTAGCACTGGAGAACTCATGGACTGGTTGTCCCTGCAGCGGCGTTATGCTGTGCCCGCGGGTGCGTCTGCGCGGACTGCGCGCCTGTTGGCGTTGAGACGTGTTCTGGACGGTACGCAGTATGATGCATTGCCTCATCCGTTCTCGATGGAGCGATCGGGAGCGGGGGAGTATATTCCGCTTTCTAACAGACGTCCGTCCGTCAGAAGTAACCTTTGCCGAACGGTTGTCGATGAATCTGTTTCCTTGCTGTTTGGGGATACGCACTGGCCCAGCCTGATTGCCGATGACACGCGGGTTTCAGATGCGATGGGAGTCTTTGCCTCTCAGACGCGGCTGGCATCTTTGATGATGGAAGCTGCCACTGTTGGGTCTATTGGTTCGGTAGCGGTTCTTTTTGAGGTTTCGGCTGGTGTGCCGAAACTTTCGGTTTTGGATACGGCGTATCTGACGCCGTTCTGGGATGATGTCAGCGGCGAATTACTGCGCGTTGAAGAGCGTTTCCTGGTGCGGGGGCGTGATCTGGCTGTGCAGGGATATGCGATTGGCGAAGATCTGCTGGGTGCTCAGTTCTGGTGGCAGCGGGTCTGGACACCTATGGATTGTGCGGTGTCTGTTCCCTGGCTTGTTGGGATGGATGGAGGCGTGCGGGACGAGAGCCGGTCTGTTCGGCATGGACTGGGGTTTGTTCCGATTGTCTGGATCCGCAATCTTGGCGGTCGTCAGGGGCGGGACCCGGAAGGCGAATGCACGTTTGAGCGTGCGATTGATACAGTCATTGAGGCGGATTATCTGCTGTCTCAAGCTGGGCGGGGGCTGAAATATGGATCCGATCCGACGCTTGTTCTGAAAACGGGCGGATTTTCGGACGGTGTGGCGCATCAGGGGGGAGCATCTTCGGCTCTGACGTTGCCGCCTGAAGGGGATGCCAAGCTGCTTGAGATCAATGGCAATGCAGCGGGGGCGGTGCTCGAGCACTATCGGGAGCTTCGGCAGATTGCGCTTGAGCAGCTTCATGGTAACCGGGCGCATGGGGACCGGATTTCTGGCGTGCAGTCTGGCAAGGCCATGGAGATGATGTGTCAGCCATTGATCTGGTTGGTGGATCGGCTGCGTCATTCGTATGGCGAGAGTGGATTGCAGGCCATTTATCGAATGGCCTGTCGTTTTTCGTGTGTGCTGGAAAATGGTCTGCGTCTTGGCGGTGTTCTGGTGAAGGACTTGCCGTATTGCCGCATGACGTTGCGGTGGCCTGCCTGGTTCCCGGCGACAGACCCTGAGCTTTTGTCGTTGGCGCAAGGGCTTGTGACAGCGGTTTCAAATGGAATTCTGAGCCGGGAGACGGCCGTTCGAATGTATGCGACGGCGTCGGGGAATTCTGATCCCGGTACGGAATGGCGGCTTCTGGAAAACTGGGTTGCGTCGGACGACGCATAAGAGTGAGCGGAGAAAAAATGTCCGGATCTGAAGATACTATTGAAGATGTGGCAGAACTTCGTCAGGCGCTTGCAGAAGCGATGGACGAAGTGAAATCCGTTCGTCAGGCCATGGCGGAATCTGAAGCGAGACAGGAGGAGCTTCAGTGTACGCATGAGGAAGTTATTTCCCGTGTGAAGCGGGAAAGCAATCATGATGTCATGGTCGCTGCATTGCGGTCTGAAGCCATTCGGATGGGAGCACATAATCCTGACGATGTTGTGCGTCTGATCGATATGGAGGGTGTGACCCGAAGCGAAGACGGTACGGTTATGGGTGTGACGGAGGTTCTGGAACAGGCCCGGAACGACCGTGGATATCTGTTCGGTGATGTGTTGCGTCCTGGGTATTCCAGCGGAACGACGGTTGGGCATCCTGCGCCCAGGCCGGGAGAGGTTGAGGCGTTTAATGCCCGATCTGCGACGGATTCCGATTACGAAGCCCGCAAATGGCAGTTTTTGGCCGGAGCATGATGGCTCGGGTGTGAAGTGATTGCGTGTGGCCGGTAAAATTCTGCCGGAAAATTTCCATAAATATTTACGGAACGAAATTCATGAGCATTGATAATTTCCCAGTTCAGCTTCAGGCCGCCATTCAGCAGGGTTTTCTGGCCCGTGAGTTTGAAAACGGTCTGAAATCCCGTCTCGGTTTCCGTCAGGTTGCGGATCGGGAGGTTTTCCCGAATGCGATTGGTGAGACGCTGACCAAGACGCGCAAAAGCCTGAAGGCGCCTGTCACGACACCGCTCAACCCAACCGGAAATACCAATTTTGATAACGGGATGAGTCCAGCGGGCTGGTCTGTTGAGCAATATACGCTTTCGATCAATCAGTATGGTGACACGATTGATCTGAATATGGTTACGAGTGGCGTCGGCATTGCGTCCCAGTTCCTCGCCAATGCCAACACGAATGGTGTTCAGGCCATGCAGTCTCTGGATCGCCTGGCGCGTAATACGCTTTTTGGTGGCGCTCAGAATGGTGTTGGTGGTTATCTGGGTGGCAATACGCGTGTCACTGTTGCGCTGGATGCGGAAGGGGACACCGTTCAGGTTGATGATATTCGCGGGTTCCAATCGGTTATTGTCAATGGTCAGGTGACGCTGATTGGATCCAGCAGTGGGATGACAGTCACGGTTGGTTCGGATGTTTACACGCTTGTCCGGGTTGTGGCGGATGCGACCAATATTTCTACGGCGCCGGGCGGTATTTCAGGGCAGATGACGTTCTCTGGTAACGTGTCTGTTTCCGATGGTGCACTGGGTCAGCCTGTGGTTGCTGCGACTGCGCCGAAGGTTATTCGTCCTAACGGTCGCCTGACGACGGCGGCGCTTCAGACGGCGAGTGCGAGCGGTCTGGCGGATACGCTTGGTATTCAACAGGTTCTTGCGGGTGTTGCGACACTGCGTCGGAATAACGTGCCGATGATTAATGGGGCATATCACTGTTATCTAGATGATATTCAGCTTCTGTCGTTGTTCCGGGACGATGATTTCAAGCATCTTTATCGTGGCGCATATGGTTCGGAAGAGTATCGTTCTGGACAGGTGATTGAACTGCTGGGTGTTCGTTTTATTCCGACGACTGAAGCGCCTCAGCAGCTGTCTCTTGGTGCTGGACCGATTCATCGTGCACTACTTTTGGGGCAGGGGGCACTGATTGAGGGCGACTGTGCGCTGACGGGTCATTCCGATATTCCGGACGCTGATCGTGCGCTGATTGAGATGGTTGACGGGGTGGCGATGGTGACCCGTGAGCCGCTGGATCGTCTGCGGCAGATCATTGCGCAGTCCTGGTACTGGATTGGCGGTTTTGCGCTGCCGACAGACGTGACGGCGGATACGAATGTTATTCCGACGGCGACCAACAGTTACCTGAAGCGTGGTGTCGTGATTGAGAGTCTGGGCACGGATGCGCTGGGTATGACGTTCTGAATACGACTGGGGCCTCGTGGTGACACGAGGCTTTTCAGGTCAGGGGAAAAGTATGTCTGGAACGGCAAGTCTGTCTTCTGCTCCTTTAACGGAAGGAGAGAAAATGGATGTCCGGAGGTTTTGCGGGTATCCGGCTGTTGGATCTCGCGAAACGGGGCAAGAATCCTGGCGCTTTTTTCAGGTTGAGGGGGCGCTGGAATGGCGTATGGGAAATCTGTCGGGTGCGGAACTTCAGCAGGTTCGACTATATCTGTCACAGCTTTACCCACTTGAAACGGCCCTTCTTGGGGCTTCGGACAATCTGGATACGGCGCAGGCTGCGAGTTGGTATCACAATGGGCATGAATTGCGGGATCGGGTGGCACTTCTGACGCTTTGGCGTCGCCGTCTCTGTGCGTTTCTGGGTGTGACGGGCGGTCTGGAGTTGCAGGATGGTCGTGCTGTAGTGATTTGAAGGAAGCATGATGCATCTTGAATTGATTGCATCCCGGGTCTGTAAGGGCCATGCGAAGGCTGCGGGTATTTTGGGACAGGCTGGTATGCAGTATCGGCCCGCTTATCCATTGGCGCCGATGCAGGATGTTTATGCTCATCCCATGCTGGCTTTTGACGCACAGGACTCGTTTTCGTTTTCGCGCGTGCCCGGTTGGGGCAAAGTTATGGAATATGTCCTGACGGATCGGCGGAATGATACGTTGGTCGGGGATATTCTGACATGCGCTGGGAAAACGTTTTTTGTAGCGGCGGTTGAGGAATTGAGTCCACCTTTGTGTGTTTCATGTAGCCGTGTTGTTCAAGTTAGTGGGGTTACTGGAACAACGGGAAATGTCGTTGAAGACTGCCCTGCTGCAATTGTCCTGAAATCAAAAGGAGAGGGGTCTGGAAGCGGTGTGCCAGGCTCGGTCAAGCCAGGTCAGTTTATTATGTATTTGCCGCGTCTTCCTGGTGTCCTGCTTCAACCTTACATGACGGTTACAACAGATCTTGATGTCACTTATACGATAAATACCGCCGAAATGTCTGACTGGGGTTTGCGTTGCACCATGTCGTTGCAGCAGATCTGATGGGAAATTGAAATGGCGGATGCCTCTCAGATGAGTCAGGTTCTCGCTTATGTATGTGCGGGGATATTGTATCCGGATGGGTTAGAGAAACCGTCCCTTACGGGGCGGCAGACTGTTGTTCGGCGTGGCTGGCTTTTGCCCAGTGATATATTTGCGGCTCAGAATATTCGGGGTCATACGGACTATGTGACTGTGACGATGGCTGCGCAGAGGAGGGCGGCTGTACCGGAACCCTTGGGGCGACCATGGCATGTTCAGGCACGCATTCTGCCGACTGTTTCTGCTCTGCAGGCGGGGCAGGCAGTTCAGGTTGTTTTCCCGAAAAATATGGCCCCTTCGGGGGTTGTTGGTCTCTGGTACGAAGGAGCGCGTCAGACAACGGCTGCTTATGCGGTGACGGCCCAGGATACTCCAGACAGTGTAGCAGCGGCTTTGGCAAAGCAGTTGCCTCACGGTGTTGCGGATGGGGCAGTTGTGAGTGTTCCGGATGTTTCTCTTTTGGGAAATGTTGTTGGGTATGGGGAATCTGTCCGGGTTAGCCGTCGGCAGAGTCAGCTGTATCGTGTTTCCGTCTGGACAGCAGATGCGAGTGTCCGGGATGAGATTGGATTGTCTCTGGATATGGCACTTGCAGAGAAAAGTTGGATATCGACACTGGATGGTCGACAGGCACAACTGAAATTTGTGAGCGTCGAAGATGTGGACGCTATGCAAAATCAGGCAATTTATCGCCGGGATTATCTCTACGAACTGATTTTTGACGTGCTCCAGATCCAATGGGCTGCTGACATGATGTTTGGAGTAGGAACATCTGATATTCCGGAGGGGGGAAGTGGCTTTGGTGCCTTTGTGCCTGCATTGGAAGAAAGCGTTGTAACACAGGCGCTGAATGCGATGAATGTTGCGAGGTTGTCGGCATCCTCCTGTTCTGAATATACGGGTATAGCGTTGAATCAGTTTGGTACGGTTGTGTGTTCTACAGACTGAAAAATAAAAGAATTTAATGAGGAAAAGCTTCATTCCGAAATTGGAATGGAGCTTTTTTATTAAAAGGAAAAAACCAGCGGATGTCTCTGGTTTATCAGGCGGGTACGCTAAATACGACGGCACTGACGGTGCCTAATCTTTATGTGCAGATTGCACAGCCACAGACGCTTGGCCTGACAGGTTCGTCTTCGTCCAAGCTTGGTATTGTGGGAACTGCCGGTTGGGGACCTGTTGGTTCACCTGTGCCTGTGGGTGGCATGGGGGATTATCTGGTGGCATTCGGTGCAAAGCAGAATGCAGTGACGGATGCTGGACTTGCTGTGAATATTGCCGCCCTGCAGGGGGCATCTTCTTTTGTGGTTGTCCGTGTTACGGATGGTACGGATGTAGCGGCATCCGGCAGTTTTGGGGATGTGGCACTTCAGGCTGTTCATACGGGGACGGCGGGCAACAGTATTGTGGTGACGGTGAGTGCAACCGGTTCCGGTTATGCATTGGCGGTTTCACATCCTGTACTGGGATTTGCCAGCTATGCGGGTCGTGACTGGACTACAATTGCTGCGGCTGTCGCACAGGATTTATCGGCGCTAATTACCGTACATTTGCCAGAAGTGGTTCCGGACATGGCCTCTGGTAGCGTGACGTTGATGGGAGGGCTGGATGGTGCTGCGCCTTCTATTGCGTCTTTTGTGGGAAAAGACGAGATCGTTCGTACGGGGATGTATGCTCTGAGAGGGCAAGGCTGTGCGATCGCGCTTTTACATGGCGTTACGGACAGTGTGTCGTATTCTTCCCAAGCTGCATTTGGGCTTGGAGAAGGGACGTACATGATTGCGTCTGGCCCTTCTTATGACAGCGTTACGAATGCTGTGTCGATCAAAGCTGCCAGTGGGCTGGATTCACCTGCGGTCAAACTGATGTTTGGGGACTGGCTGTGGTGGAATGATGACGTTAATGGAATGATGCTTGTCAGCCCGCAGGCTTTTGCCGGAGGTATTCTGGCCGCACTGTCACCTGAGCAGTCGAGCCTTAACAAGGCGTTGTCCGGGATTGTCGGGAGTCAGAAATCAGGTCTGACAGGAAGCAGTGCAACATATTCTACGGCAGAACTTTCTACGCTGTTTACGGCGGGAATAGATGTTATTTGCAATCCTGCGCCGGGTGGTTCGTATTGGGCAGTGCGTTGTGGGCATAATGCTTCGAGCAAGGCAATCGTCAATGGTGATAACTACACGCGACTGACCAATTATCTTGCGTCTTCTCTGGCAGGAGGAATGGGGGCTTATGTTGGTCAGGTTGTGAACGACACACTCTTTTCGGACATTCGTGCAACGCTTCTTGGTTTTCTGTCATCTCTGCTATCGCAGGGCATTCTGGCTGTTCAGAACGGCGAGTTACCTTACAGTGTTGTTTGCGACAGTACGAATAATCCTCAGACGCGAACGGCTCTTGGTTACGTTCAGGCCGATGTTGCTGTGCGTTATCAGGGAATCAACGAAAAATTTGTAGTGAATTTGCAGGGTGGAACCTCCGTGACGGTAACATCTGGTGGGGGGAGCGTTTGAGCATGGCAAATCCATACAGTATTGGTCGTGACTGTCGGATTACGGTTCTATGGAATGGACAGCGCGTTGATCTTCGGGATGTGACCTCTTTTGGAGCGTCACAGGAGACACAGGCTCTGCGGGCCAGTCCGCTGAACGGAATGCCCGTGGAATTCAATGTTCCCAATGGGTGGAGAGGTTCTTTTCAGATTGCTCGGGCTAGCGCTGCGCTTGATAATTTGGTCGCAGCAATTGAAGCCGCTTACTGGAATGCTGGTACTGTCGGGAGTGGTACGATTTATCAGTATGTGACGGAGCCTGACGGGACTACTAGTACCTGGGAATATACGAATATTTCTATCAAGCTGAAAAATGACGCGTGGCAGTCTGATCAGATGGTTCATCAAACCGTTCAGTTCTTTGCTTCTACGAGGACAAAAATTTCGTGAGTATTCTTCCGGAAACTGTATCTCTTTCGGATGGTCGCTGTCTTGCGCTTAAAGAGATTGATCCGGCTGATATGTTGGATTTGATCGAAGCAGCAGGGTCGGCGCTCAATGGTCCTGCTGCGGCGACCTGGCTTGGTTATGCGGAAATGATCTGCTCTGTCACAGCAATTGACGGAGTTCCTGTACAGATGCCTGGAACAAAAGAAGAAATTCGTGAACTGGCACGCCGGTTAGGGAAAACTGGGGTGGCGGCGCTTCATCCTTTTTTCCAGCAAGGGCAGGATGAAGAAGAGATGGTTGCTACAGCAAAAAACTAAGCAGGCACTCTGCGTTCCAGGAGATGCTTTATCTTCTGGATCATGGAGTGCCGTGGAATATCCTGACATCGTGGTCACGGGCTCGGCGCATGGCAGCGTGTATTATTACAGCAGAACGCGACGGCCATATATTTGACTGGAGTCAAAGGCAATATCGGGAATAGAGATGCTTACATCTACAGTACAAGGAGGGGCGTTTCGGTTAGATTTGCCAGTGGCACGGTATGTCTTCAGTGGTCAGTCCATAACATCGAGTGCCTCGTTTGTTCCATTACGGAATAGATACAAAAACCCGGTTCTATTTGATAAGACAGATCGTGCGAGATATTTGTCGGACACAGTGCCTGGTGCGAGTGTGATGGAGGCAGATGAACGGAATGGAGTTTTGTCCAGGAAAGATAAAAAAATTGGTGCGTTGTTGTCTGTCAAGCCGGAACAGGTAAACCGTAACAGCTTGGGAAATAGCCAACTCAGCATGCAGGTAGCGAGAATTTTGCCCGGGGTGCTGGCTGAGAAATTTAGTTTTTCGCACCTAGATCAGGGTGAAAAGCGCTTTCCGAAGTCGGTTTCTGTATTTTCTGAACGAAAAAGAGCGTTAGTTTCCCAGCGCTCTTTTGAACTTGTTTCTGCAGTGATGCAGCCTCCAAAAAAAGAAGCAAAAAGACTCATGCCCTCTCCGAAGGGGCAGGTTACCCGGAATATTATTCCTTATCCGAACAGGAAAATTTTTCCTGTATCGCAGGAAAATACCCGCCTGAATTTCGGAGGGCATGGGCATGCTCCTATTGGAAGCAGGAGGGGGCTGGCTTTGGAAAAGAGTATGGCTCCTCCGCCAGGGATAAGAAATAGAAGTCTGGAAAATGCGATGCAGGAAAAAAACAGTCTGCATCAAGTTGGAAAAGAAGACATCTCTCATGGTGACTTCAAGACACAGTTTTCGTCATTCCGTACGGAGTTATCTGTACGTCATGATCCTGAAAAAAATTCGAGGATTTCGGCGCGTCAGGGGCACGGAGGTGTCGATGAACTCAGGTTTCCGCAATATCCCGGTCGAAGCATTGGAATAAATTAAAATATAGGAGAGCATTGATGGGCTTGACGCTCTCTGCGATTGAAAATGCTATTGGATCTGTTGGGCGCTTGGGAGCAACGGCTCCGGTAATGCTTGGGGATCTTGTGCTAACCGGGATTGAAGTTCCGGATCGTCTGCAGGTCGGGGGACGGCAGATGATGGTGGTTCATCGGCTTCCTGGTGGCGGGCGTGTTGTGGATACGCTTGGCAATGATCCGGGGCGTCTGGAACTGGCGGGTAAATTTCTTGGGCCTAACGCCCAGACGCGAGCTCAGACCATTGAAAAAATGCGTCTCCGTGGTGTGCCTGTTGTATTTTCTGCGGCTGGCATGGCTTTACAGGTCTGGATTGTACGCTTTGTCTATTCTTATGAAGCCAAGGGTGCACTTTGTTCGTATGAACTGACTCTTGAAAGACCTGCGGAAAGTATTGTGTCTCCCGATATGGGAAAGACGCTTTCGAATGTTCTAGGCACTGATGTCGCCAGTGGCTTAACGCAAATCAGCAGCGTTATTTCTGATGTTTCTGACGGTTTGTTTGTTGAAAGTGGGCAGGTTGGCTCGATTGTGGGGCAGATCATGCCTTTGGGAGCTTTGCTCGGTGTGGGTGGGCCTCTTGCAAAGGTTGGTGAGGCACTGACGACAACGAGCACTTTAAGCCAAAGTGTCACGAATTTGGCGGGAACATCTACAGCCCTTGAAAGTCTGTCTCAGCAACTCAGCGTTTCTGGGCAAGGGTTGATGTCAGCACTCGAAGTGTCTGGCCAAAATATTGAAAATATCCAGATTGGGAACGCCGCGTCTCTCTCTGCTGTCGTCGGAAATGCCGCGATACAGAGCACAGGAGCAGATGTAGGTGGGCTTGTTAACCGGTCAAATGCCTATGTGGGGCAGACACAGGGGCTTACCGCACAAATTCCGCCAGTTCATTCGTGAGGATTCATGAAAGATATTATCGTAACCTCGGCGGATAGGTCTCTCTTTCATCTTGCCGCACGAGAACTGGGTGATCCCTGCCAATGGTGGAGGATTGCGGAGTTCAATGGGCTCAGTGATCCTGATTTGTCATGGATTGAGACCGTTCTGACACTGAAAATTCCAGGAATTATATCGGAAAGTTCGTCAGGTCTTCCTGATGATAAAGGACAATGACAGATCGCCAACTGCAAGTTCGTATTCTGTGGGACGGTGTAGAAAACTCGATAATTTCTCTGGAGAAATTTGAAATTGATTCCCATAGATATGAAGGGTGTGACACAGCAGTTCTGACTTTTGTTCGTAACGACGTTGCAGAGAACGGTCCTGCACTTTGGTTTGAGAAAAATTTTCTCAATAGCCCTTGGGTATCTGTGGAAATCCGGGATCTGAAAGAAAATAACGCGGCGTGGACCCTGATTTTTTATGGGCTCGTTGATCATGTGCGTGTTTTTTCACAAAATTCCGTTGTGGAAATGGAATGTAGAGACGCGCTTGCTCGACTTATAGATTTGCGTATGCAGGATTGTTGGCTGAATCATACGGGGGCCGATCTCCTGTCTGTATTGGCCAAGGCTTCCGGTTTGGGTGCTCGAGTGTCGTTTCCGGCTGATATGCCTGACCATATGTTGGGTCAGTTCTGGCAGATTGAGCACAAGCGTGGGTCTTTTCTGTCTCAGCATCGCTTTCAGACTGCAGCTGATCTGGCATTTTCTGTTGCCCGGGAAGCATTGTGTGATTTGTATGCCGACGGGTCAAACCTGGTCTGTGAACCGATACAGAGCTCATACCAAAATCAAGATGTCATTGATGTGCGAGGACTGGTTTTTGATACGGATTTCGCTCGGGATTTACAGCTATTATCCGGAATTATAGTGCATCTTGCGTCTTGGGATTCACGGCAGCGCAATAGTACGCATTTATATTACGATGGAAAAACATTTTCCGAGAGTGCGCCTGTAACAGAGAAAACACTTCATACTTTCAGAGTTCCGGGGCGTCGAATGGAGGATCTTCGACGATTGGCGCGTGGGAAATATGAACGAATAGCCGCTCATGCCGTCTGTGCCCGAGTGTCGATGCCCGGTTTGATCGGGCTTGGCCCACGCCAGTTTGTGAGAGTTGTAGTGGGGCAGACAGAGGAAATTCTTGGAGTAGATCAGGTTATTTCGCGATTTTCTCTGGAGGAAGGTTTTGTTCAGCATGTCGTGTTACGCAGAAGAGGAGGGCAAACATGACGCAAGGGCAAATAACTACTGCGGCCTTGGTCAACAGGAGTGCTCACGCTGTTTTTGGGGTGGTTTCTGCTGTTGATCCTGTGAACCATGCCATCAAGGTTAGAGTGCAGCCTGATAATATTGAAACGGGCTGGATTGCAGATATTGGTGGTGTTCAGGCCGGAGATCTCAGGATTGCGTGCCCCTCCGAACCTGGAACGCATGTTGTTTTGCTTCCGATTGAAGGAGATGCGGAGCATCTTGTCGCGGTTGGCGCGGTCTTCGATACTGTTGTAACGGCGCCTGTATCTCCTCTTGATGGAAGTGTCATTCAACCGGGTGAATTTTTGATCCGTGCGGGGTGTGGTGAGCCGCCTGTTGAGAATACATTATCGGTTTCCGTGCAGAAAAGTGCGGAAGCGGGGTGGTGTCAGATTGACCGGCAGGGCGTGACACTGGGGGCTGGTAATTCAAGGTTTATTATTTCTCAGGATCAGATCGTTTTGACGGTTGGAAATGTTAAGGCTGTCTTGTCCGCTAGTGGTTTGAAGGTTTTTTCTGGTGATATTCAGACTGAGGCTCATTCACTGGATAATCATATTCATCTGGTAGGAACACAGTCCACGGGAGGGCCGATAGGATGAGTTCCGTTGGTCATTTTTACGGTGGTGATCTGTTGCTCGCAGATGGCGGATTGGCTGTTGTTTCCGGTTCGGAAGAGGTTCGGCAACGCCTTCTGAGACGATTGTTGACCAACGTCGGTGATTATCTTTGGCAGCTAGATTATGGCGTTGGTTTGCAGGGCATGATTGGTAACGTCATTGTGCCATCAACAATGCAGGCTGAAATCAGGGTTCAGGTCCAGAAAGATGCAGGCGTAGATCCCTATTCTCCTGTTGAAGTCGAGATCAGCTCCGGCTCCGATGGGGTGTGTCTGTGCAAGATTTCTTATGTGGATGCTGAGACCGGACAGCAGCAGACCCTGGATTTTTCTTCGTAAAAAAGATGTGCCTGCTTCAGTCGGGTGTATCTGGAGGATGTAATGTCTCTTTCTCTTCGCTCGTTTACCACGACGGTGTCTACCGCAGTGGTAACGGCGCAATCTTCCTGTACGCAATTACTGGATGTTTCTGTCGGGTCTCCGGTTCGTGCGCTGATGGAAAGCGTAGGGGGTATCGGATTATGGTTGCAATATCTGGTATTACAGATTTTGCTTCGAACCCGTTTGGCAACGTGTGCGGCCGAGGATTGTGACAGTTTCGTCCAGGATTTTGGGATGTCACGTCTTCCGGGTACGCCCTCAAGCGGAATGGTCACCATGTCGTCGTTCTCACCTGCACAGCAATCGGCTGTTGTGGTGCCCGGCACGATTGTACGAACTGTTTCCGGTCTCTCTTTTGTTGTTGTGAAGGAGAGTATGCTCTCGGTGTGGTCAGAAACGGCCGGAGGCTACGTACGGACCGCTGGTATGTCGAATATTTCCGTTCCGGTTCAGTGTCAGAGTGCTGGAGGAATTGGGAATGTCCCGGTGGGTGCGATCTGTCTCATGGGTACAGCTATTTCTGGTATCGATACAGTGACTAATCCTGTGGCGTTCCTGAATGGTTCAGATCAGGAAACCGATGCAGAGTTGCGGACCCGCTTTCCATTGTGGTTGGCGGCAAAAGCATCTGCCAGTCGAGCCGCCGTGGGGAATGCCATTTTGGGTGTTCAGACGGGGCTTTCCTATTCGTTGCGGGACGGATTGGCAGCGGATGATACTGCCCGCTCTGGATATTTTACAGTCGTTTTGAATGATGGCAGTGGGGCTCCGGCAGATCAGTTGCTGGAGCAGATTTACGACGCAGTGAATGAGGTTAAGGCGCTCGGGGTCGGGTTTGGCGTGCGGGCGCCATCTTTGCTGATTCTGAATGTTTCCATGACTGTTGTGGTGCCTTTATCTGTCGGAATACAGCAGGCGACAACTGCCATTCAGAATGCCATTACGCAGGATATTGCAGGAACGACTGTAGGCAGTGGGTATGCTTTCAGTAGACTCTCCTATCTGGCTTATGTGAGCGCCGGTGTTACCGTTACGTCCGTTCTTGATGTGCGCCTCAACGGCAGTCAGTTGGATATTTCTGCGAACGGCGACCAGGCTTTGGCGGTTGGTAGTATTCAGATCAGCGTCATTCAAAACTGACAAACAGGCCTCTTGCATGAATATTTGCGGAGGATGGGGAAGACTATGCCTGTTTTTAATAGATATCCAAAACTTGAGGCGCTGACTGGAAACGAGGTTCTTGTCCTTGCCGATGCCAGTGGTCAACATACGGTTACGGCAACTGCATCGCAGATTGCCGGTGCACCTGCGGTTTCGACGCCGACAGGAAGCTTTTACGAGGATAAAGGGGCAAAAATCAGTCGGTTTGCGGATCGGGTTCTGATTGGAGATGCTGCGTCTAATCCTGGCTTGAGTGATCGTGACGCGGCATCAAAAAAGGACTGGCTTTCCCGCACGATGGGAGAGACGTCTATTGGGCCATGGGCATTACAGGACGCTCAGTGTGCGTCGGTTGCGCAGTTTGGTAATAGTGCTTTCGTCGCAGCATCCCGCACATCCGATGCAAAAACGGCGCCTGCGACACTTGGTTTCCAGCCAAGTTCGATTGGCGTCGCGTCTTGGGGTGTGGCCGATGACACCTCTACCCCGACAACCACGACTGCCTATGCATATTATGGAGAAGCATGGCGTCTGGCAGGCGTGAATTATCAGCCGACATTCGTCATGGAACTGGAAGCCGTCAATTTTGGTGGGTTGGCTATTGGCCAGTCCAATCCCTACGCTCCTAATGTGGGCGGCGGTGTCTACGGTATTCAGCTTGGTGTAGGCGGAGGTCAGACGGATGGCACGTCGGATGCGGCTGCGGGAATGGTTTTTGTTTCGAATCCGAATTCGTGGCAGACGGGAATTGTTTTTGGTGCCACGTCCCTTAGTGGAACGGATGGAACAGACGACGGTTACGCCTCGGCACTTTCTCTGGCGCGTAATCATGCCATGGAATGGCATACCCCAGAAGTAGTTTCGGGTGCTGTGGGTAGCAATGTCGGCGCCTTTGTACGTTCTACGGTTACGGAGCGCGCAAAAGGAGTACGCCAGGATTTTGTCGATAACGAGATTCTTTTCAGTAATATCGAAGGACATACTCTTTTTTCAGTTGGGAGTATCGCGGCCCCCAATAATGCTCTTCAGGTGCAGGCGGGTGCAGGAAGTCAGGCGGCTGGCCTCTATGTACAACAGGGCGCAAATGGATCCGCCAATCTGGGGCTTTTTCCAGCAGAGGGTGGTGAATTGCAGATATCCTCTCCTGTCAGCGGTGAAGGGATGACCTTGCCGACAACTGCTGATGGCGGATTTTTGCATATCAACATCAATGGATCTGATTATCGTATTCCGTTGATGAGCCCGGCTCAGGTTGGAAGCTGACGATGGGTACGCTTTATGACGAAGAAGGGTTAGTTCTCCAGGCTATGGATGGAAAAGCCCTTTTGGATACCGGGCCAGTCCCGGGCTCTCTTGAAGATTTTACGGCCCGCTTGCGTGCGCTCCTTCCCACTGGTTGGTTCCCGGCCCCTCCTCAGGGGTTGCAAGAGGAAGAAGCACCAGTTCTGGTGGCTCTTCTGACAGGATTTTCCACGGTTCTTGCTGGAATCTGGGCTCTTATGGAGAAATGCCGGAACCAGACGCGCCTTTCGACAATGAGCGATGCCTTTCTGGATATGCTGGCGGCAGATTATTTCGGTGTGGACGGGTTGCCGAGGAGAGTCTCGGAAAGCGACAGCGATTATCGCAAACGGATTGTGACTTCTCTGGTCGCGCCGCGAAATACCCGGCAAGCCGTCAGAGATGCTCTGGTCGCTGTCACGGGTGTAGAGCCCGTTATTATTGAGCCTTTGAATGCAGCAGATTGTCATGCACAGGCGTCTTTTGCCTCACCGTCCTGTGGCGGAGGCTTCGGATATGGCTGTGCGGACTTACGGTATGGCAGCCAGTCAGGAGGGCAGTTTTTTCTGGAGACTGCTTTGGGTCAGGCGTCTGATGCGCAGGCTATTTATCAAGTCATTGAACGGACAGCAGCCGGCGGTGTAACGGGCTGGGTTCGGGTGGAGCAGTAATGGATCGGGCGATTGTATACGCGGGGTCGATCCCGCTGGATACGGACCTTTTGCGTGTTGGAAAGTATGGTAAGGCTGCAATAGGCCATATGTCTGACATGTTATATGGCCGGGGCGTTATTGCGGCTTCTGGGCTTGGCTGTACGCCCTCTTCTTCTTCTTTAGCCGTAACGATTGATCCTGGATCCATTACGGCTCCAGGGGTGATGGATGCGGCCCCTCTTGGAGGCGCTGGCGGTGGTTATCGCGCTGACCCGACACAAACCACCTGCCAGTATTCAAGTGAGACGGCAGTAACGGTTATTGTGCCGGGAACGGGGGCAAACTATACTGTTTTCGCAATTTGTTCCGAACAGGATATTGATCAGACAGTTCTGGCATTTTTCAATGCTTCCAATCCGTCCCAGACACAGGCGGGGCTGAACAATAGCGGCAACGTACTTCCTACCCGTCGCTGGGCTGGAATGTCTTTTGTGATTGCAACGGATGCGCCTTCTGCTCCCGATGGTGGGACTGTGGTTCCGCTTTATACACTGGCAATTCCGCAAGGTGTGGCATCTTTGACTGGTGTTCAGCCGCAGCCGGGGCAGGCTTTCTGGCCAACAATTCCCGAACTTGCGACGCAAACATTGCTTCGTGCCATTGCAGAACCAATGCAGCTTGTGGCGAATGACACGTCTCTTTCCGTTCCGGCATGGGCAAGTCGCGTTGAATTGCGCGCCATTGGCGGCGGCGGCGGCGGTGCATCATCGAGTTCCACAGCATTGACTGGGTCTTTTTCAGGCGGTGGAGGCGGTGGCGGTGGCGACGCATGGGGTATTTACACTGTTAGCGCCACCAGCGGAGGCGCTTTGGGCGTCACCATTGGCCAAGGAGGAGCGGCAGGGCAGACAGGGGGCACCTCTCTTGTCAGCTACAACGGCCAGACGCTTTTGCAGGCTAGTGGAGGCCATGGCGGATTTTTCTATGACAATACTGGCTCTGCCGGTGGTGATGGTGGGACCGCCTCCGGAGGAACGATCTGGAATCAGACTGGAAGTTGGGGAGGAGACGGGCAGAGTAACGCTTCGACCTTTGGCGGCTATGGCGGCGGCGGCCCATGGGGTGGCGGTGGCCGTTGCGGCAATCAGGTAGGGCGCGACGGAACCCGCTTTGGTGCCGGTGGTGGTGGTTCGTATTCTGCTGCTGTTGATGGCACTCCGACCACAGCCGGCGCAGGCTTCTCAGGCTGCGTAATGTACCGATTTTTACCTTGATCTCAGGGTATGGAAGAAGGGGGATTCGTTCCCTCCTTCTCCCGCAGACTCTTAGTTTAGTGAAATCTCACCGTCCGCCATATTGCGTGGCGGCATGTCTTTCCGAAGTTTCGCAACGTCTTCCGCACTGACAGCGGGAGCGTTGTTGCCCCAGGCGTGACGGATAAATGTCACCACATCAGCGACTTGCTGATTGTTCAGACGATGCATGAAATCTGGCATCGTAAAGGCAGACGGGGCTGTCTCGGTTTTTGGCAATGTTGCTCCGACCTGAACAATATGAACCAGAGACGCCGGATCTTTTCCCATGACAACAGGATTTCCCGCCAGAGGCGGGAAGACAGCCGGATAACCTTTGCCATCCGTACGGTGGCATGCGGCACAGTTATCCACATACAGTTTTGCTCCGCGTGCAGAGACGTCTGCTTTGCGAAGGGCATTGGTTGCGGTCGGGTCATAGACCCAGTTTGTCTGCGTCCTATCGAAAGGTTGAAGCGCCCGCAGATATTTCGCCATGGCATGGAGGTCAGAGTCTGACAGGTGTTGTGTGCCATGTACAATGGCGGAAGTCATTGCGCCAAAGCTCTCGCCTTGCATGTTGCGGCCAGTTTTCAGGAAATCAACAAGATCCTGCTCACTCCATCGTCCCAACCCTGTTCGGTTTTCCTGGCGCAGGGATGTTGGGATCCAGCCGTCAATCAAGGCACCACCCGCAAGGAAGGACGGACTGTCTGAGGCGGTCAGCGCTTTTTCCTGCATGGTCAGACCGCGAGGAGAGTGACAGGCTCCGCAATGCGCCGGGCCTTCTACGAGATAAGCGCCTCTCGCCATCTGGGCATCAGCAAATTCGCGCAGGGTTTTCTCCTGCGCCTTTACTGGGGCAGGAGAAAAAGCCCATCGCCAGAACATGAGCGGCCAGCGCATCGAGAAAGGCCATTGAATACCATTTTCCGGCGTCGGAATGGCTGCTGCTGGAACATTTTCATGAAAATAGGTGTAAAGGGCATGAATGTCATGATCTGTCAGGCGTGCATAAGACGGATAAGGCATTGCAGGATAGAGCGTTGAGCCGTCCCGCCGAACGCCCTCCCGTAATGCACGCCCGAATTCGGCTTCGGTATATTTTCCGATGCCGTGATCCATGTCCGGTGTGATGTTTGTGGAATAGATGGTGCCAATCGGGAGTGTAAAAGATACTCCTCCGGAATATTCCGGTTTATTCTTGATTGAATGGCATGCGGCACAGTCGGATGCCGCCGCAAGATATCGGCCTTCCTCTCTCAGAGTGGCCTTGTCATCGTGAGCAGATGCTGTTTGGTGGCTTAGAGCAAAGATGCTGCAAGCAAAGGCCAGGATTGGGAAAGTCTTCATGCCTGCACCAGTGGTCCGGGAGATTTCAGGTAGGTTGTGCGAATGTGATAGGCCGCCCAATAGGCAAGGGCTGCAACCATACCTGTCGGATTGTAACCCATTCCCTGCGGAAAGGCATTTGACCCGATAACGAAGACGTTCGAAACATCCCAGCTTTGGAGATAGCGATTGAGAGCACTGGTTTGAGGATCAGTTCCCATGATTGCGCCCCCACCAAGATGCGTCGTCTGATAGTGGCGGGTGTCGAAGGGCTGCCCCGCATTCAGATGCACAAGATTGGCCTTTGTCGCTCCCATCGCTTTGGCAATGGGTTCAATCTTGCTGACAACATATTGGTTCATTCGAATATCGTTGTCTTTCCAGGTGAATGTCATCCGGAGGAGGGGTTGCCCGTAAGCATCTTTCCATGTCGGATCCAGATCCAGATAGACGTCTCGGTAAGCCATGTTACTGCCATGGGCATCGACACCGATCGAGTGTTTATATGTGTCAATCAGTGCACCTTTATAGGCTGATCCCCACCGCGGCGTGCCACCACCGCCTGTCCCGATAGCGGCGGCAATGGGTTTGAGACCTGCCTGATTCACCCAGACCGGCGAACCGCCAACAAAGCCAAGTGGCCCATGATCGAAATTCATACTGTTGAAGTCATCTATGGCAACACCAACGCCACCAGCACCGATGAACTGGTTGGTGTATTTGGACGGCGGCAACCAGATCCGGGAAGAGGTGATGGTCTGATAAACGAAATTACGTCCTATTGTGCCCGTATTGCTGACAGGGTCGTAAGGCTTTCCAATTCCCGAAAGCAGCATCAGATGAACGTTATGGAACTGGAACGCACTTAGGATAACGAGATCTGCAGACAGGGAAACTTCCTTCTGCGTTTTGGTTTCCAGATACGTGACGCCCGTTGCCTTGGAGCGCGTGTCATCCAGATCCACACGCAGAACATGCGCATCTGAAATCAGCGTAAAGCCCGGGTCCTGCCTTAAGGCAGGCAGAACATTCACATTGGGAGAGGCTTTAGAATAAAGGTAGCAGTCATATCCGCTACAGTACCCACAGAAATTACACGGCCCCATCTGGCAGCCATAGGGGTTTGTATATTGGCGAGAAGCATTTGCAGCCGGCAGGGAATACGGATGGTATCCGGCTTCAGTCGCGGCCGCCCGGAATGTGGAGGCGGTGAACGTATCCTTCATGGCGGGCAGGGGGAAATTGTCGGACCGGTCTCCATCAAAGATATTACCGTTTCCGACAATTTTTCCGTTTACTTTGTATGCCTCACCAGAGGTTCCAAAGACTTTTTCAGCCTTATCGAAAAACGGTTCCAGTTCCGTATAAGTGACGCCGTAATCTTGCAGATTCATACCTTCCGGAATGAATTTCTCGCCGTACCGCTCTACCACGGAACTGCGAAGACGCAGATCCTCCGGTGAAACCCGAAAGTGAACGCCAGACCAATGAAGACCAGCCCCTCCAACCCCTTCGCCGGGCAAGAAGGCTGCCAGTTGCCGGTAGGGCAGGGCTGTCTGGTCAATCGTATTGCGAACAGTCACCGTCGTTTGGGACAGATTCTGGAACAGACGTTTGCGAATGGCACCTCGAAGTTCGTCAATGGATTCCGGATAAGCGCCTTCGACGGCAGTGGCGCGTTCCGAGCCGCGTTCCAGCATGATGACGGAAAGGCCGGCCTCCGTCAGTTCTTTGGCAAGAATGGAGCCCGCCCAACCTGCGCCAACAACAATGGCATCTGCATGTTTTTTGGTCATGATCTGTGCTCCTCAGGCCGTCTCACCCGAGATCGAAATCGGACCAAAGGGATATGCCTCTCCATCCTGATTGACCCAGTCCATGAAATCCGCGCGGGCACCTGGAAAGCCGAGCATGAGCCAGCCCCCCAGCCCTTTATTGCCGCCATAAAGAGGATCGGCAAAAGCACCCTCCATCGTATTCGTGCGCAGTTGCTCAAAGAAAACACGTCCCGGAACGTCGCCAAGTGGGACAGACCCGCCTTCAAGTGCTGTCAGAATTTGCTCCTGTGCGGCCAAGGGCAGATCGGCAAAAACTTTTCCATGCTGCTGATGAGTATAAGCCTCCAACCCTGCGATACCTTTCCGGTACAGATCACGAGGGACAAAGGGGAGTTGATACCCAAGATTGGCCGGTCCCTGTACAAAGGGGGCGGACATGTACCAGTTGTCTCCATGCCCGTACGGAGACTCCATCTGTCGATCAATAAATTCGGCGACACCTAAGGCGCGCGCCCCTGATCCGTGCTGATCCTGTGGGAAAAGACGTTCTGTCGCGGCTTCCAGAAAACGGTATTCATCAGGCGTGAAGAACGTGGGCTGATAAGGCTTCTGTGCTTCCTGCGCCAGGGCCTCAGCCCAGTGGGAATGTCCACTCACCATCCAGAATGACGTGGACCCCAGAAGGCCTTTGACAAAACTACGGCGACGGGGGCGCGTCAGGGTTGGTTCCTTCGGGGGCACAGTTGTCTCCAGAACGAGGGTGGGGCCATGTTCGGGAAATGAACATATCCGAAATGAGTAAGGGCATGACCCCATAGAATAAGCGTCAGGTCTGACGCCAGACCCTACGTGATCACAACCCCACGAGGAGGATGATTTTAACCGTTTGAACCAGAGATCTGCGAGGAGGACGGTAATTGCAGAGTTCCCATGGGAGGGGATTTCTGTTTGGGAGCAGGAACTACTGACGTGCCATCATCGCCTGAGCCAGTCGGGAAAATGGCATCTGGCACACTGGGCTGAGTTGAGACGGGAGCTGCCTGCGGAACGCTGGTGGTCGTGGGCGGGGTTGTGACGGAGGGTACAACTGCCGGAGAGGCCACAGTACCCGGCGCGCCAAGAGATTGCTGTTTGACCCCGCCATCAACGAGTGGATTCCCGATGGCATCCGTCATCCAACTCATCAGCTTCTTGCGGATCTGGAACTCCAGTTCGACATTCATGTCCTGCATCATCTGATTGGTCAGTTCATACAGGGAGGCACGTGAGGTGGCGCTCCTGGAGCCGGTGTCGAGTTTGCGGCTGATCCGGGCATGAATATAACCTGTGTGCAGGTTGCCCGCGTCCGCAACATTCAACTGCACATCCATTGCGCCGGAAATGGCATTCTCTCCTGTGGCAGCGATATAGGCCTGCTTGATGATGAAATCCGCCTGTCCGGTCTGCCCGCTGGCAACAAGACGCTGGCTGGCCATTTGTTTGAGCGCCTGATCAGGCGGAGTGGGAGCCTTGGCGCTCAGTGCGCCTGGGGAGGGAACGGCCTCGTCCTGAATATTGATCGCAGCAACATTCAGGTGAAGCTGGGACAGATAGCTATAATCGGCTGGTGGGAATGTCTGCGCAGGCTCATCGTCTGCACATCCCCCAAGAGCAAGGGAAAAAGCCAGAGCACTCGCCCCGATCCAGTGTCTCATACCCATCACCCAGTCTCCCGAAACCTACTTGCTATGGCGGTTCAAAAGGGATTTCAGTCGCCCGAACAGCCCCTTTCTAGGCTCTGACTTTAATACCGGAGCGGTCTCCAGTGGAAGCTCCGGTAAAAAGGATCTTTGTGGAGCCGCCACAGGCTCTGGCGCGGTCTGGGTCTCTGTAGGTTCAGGGCCCGAAGGCGTACTGACAGAGTGTGCAGCCCCTGTAGAAGCAAGAGGAGAGGCGGGTCGATCATCCCGAGGGATTTTGGGCGTGCGCAATGAAGACGCCTGACCTACTCCAAAATCTTCCGGAAGGAATGGACGCGCTGAACGGATTGTCTCTGCATGATCTGAATGACTGGCAAACCATTCCAGAATCCAACCGGGAAAGAGCGGTCCGGAAGGGGCATCACTGATCAGCAGCGGGCCTTTGGGATAATAGAAAGACGGTCGACGGTCCGGCGCTGTTTCATCCCAGATAAGGTAGAAGACAGTGTTCTCGGCTTCGTCATAAAACCGGTAGGCAGTCGCGGAAATCCCCAGTTTCATCTCAATTTGGGCACGAACAGGCAAGGCCGAAAACGGCGAAGACACAATCAGTGCACCACCACTGCGCTTTGCAGAGAGCAGGGCTTTCATCCGCCCTTCCGCGACGGGTTTTCCGTCCGGGCAGGTCAGGGCTTCCCCGCTATCCGCATGTCCCGCCGCGATGAAGATGGCATGAGGGGCATGGCGTCCCAGCCAGGCCCCTGAAAGCTCACGAAAGGCAACTTCCGGAAGATCCGTTCTGAAGATGCGTGCATCTTCCCTGATATCCCCTCCCAGAACGCCTTCCGCCAAAGGCCAGAACAGAGGGTCCATCCCGGTCAGAAGATCGTTCTGAACAGGTGGAGCCAGGGCTAGAACATGGCTGCCCCTGTAAACTCCGTTCTCCAGCCACCAACAAGCCTGTCTGCGACTGACCTCGTCTTGAAAAACAACAACTTCGAACTGCCCGACGACCGGCTGACGTTGGAGTGCGACCCATCCGGGGTACAGCGCCCCGGCAGGCGCACCATCAATCTCGATACCATCCAGCAGCGAAGTCATCATTCAGGCTTGTCTCCCAGTTCGTCGCGGGTAAAGCGGAAACCGACATTACAGAACTCACAGTTCATCGTGATGGCTCCGTCTTCAACCATGTGGTCCAGATCGCCCGTGCTGAACCTGTCGAGTACCGCCGCAAGACGGGCGCGTGAACAGCGACAGCCATAAGCCAGAGCGCGGGGTGTCGCGATCTGCACATCCAACGTCCCGAACAGACGATAGATCAGATCCCCACTGCCCAGATCTTCATCAAAAATTTCAACAGGCTGGAGTGTTTCGGCAAACGTACAGGCCGTTTCCCACGCATCGTTATCCTGCGCGGTGGCTTCAATGCCACCTTCCGCAGCAATGCGTTCCAGAACCAGCGCACTGGCTCGCCAGCCTTCCAGCGTCTTCGTGCAGAACAACCGGATCAGACAGTCATGCTGCTCGCTGGTCTGGAAGTAGTGCATGGCCATGTCGGAGAGTGTGTCTCCTGTCAGTTCCACGATGCCCTGATGGCGGTCCATATCCGCCCCCTGATCAATCATGAACGCCATGAACCCGTTGCCCAGAAGCTCGAGCGTTGTATGCGGAAGATTCTCTGGATCCGCGTCTTCTGAAAGACGTGCCATAAAGCGCAGATCACCAGTATCTGTCGCATCCGCCAGCAGCATCGTGACCGGTCCATCGCCCTTGATCTGCAGGGAGAAAGAGCCTTTGAACTTCAGGGCAGAAGCCATGGCCGCCACAAGGGCCAACGCCTGACCGCCCAGTTCCAGAACAACGTCCGGCAGGTCATGACGGGCGAGGATAGCGTCAGCCAGTTTCCCCAGCCTGACAAGGCGCCCTCGCACCGGCGATCGCTCCAGATGGAAGGGAACAATCCCTCCGGAAACAACCATGTTCGGGACGTTGGGACGGTCCCTGTCAAGAAATGGAGGTGTATCGATCACCCGTTTTCTCTCCCAAGAGCCCAGAGAAGCAGGCCCTTCTGCGTATGAAGCCGGTTTTCCGCTTCATCAAAAACAACAGACGCCGGGCTTTCGAAAACATCCGCCGTCACTTCCTCCCCGATATGGGCAGGGAGGCAGTGAAGGAACAGGGCCTCAGGCGCAGCTTTCGCCATAAGGGCAGCATCCACCTGGTACGGGCGGAAGGCTTCAAGGCGTTCCTCGCGGTCCTTGTCCCCCATGCTGACCCAGGTGTCCGTCAGAACAGCATCGGCTCCGGCAACGGCTTCAGCCGGATCATGGAAGATTTCGATGGATGCGCCATTTTCGCGCGCCCACCGTACTGCACGCTCACTGGGTGCAAACCCGGTGGGTGTTGCCAGACGCACATTGAATTTCAGCAGAGCCGCAGCTTCCATCAGCGAGGTCGCAACATTGTTGCCATCGCCAATCCAGGACAGCGTCTTGCCGGTAATCGGTCCGCGATGCTCTTCAAAGGTCAGAACATCCGCTAGAATCTGGATCGGATGGGACACCGGCGTCAGCCCGTTGATGACTGGAACCGTGCTCCACTTTGCCAGTTCGCGCAGGTTTTCATCCTTGCCCGTTCGCAGAACAATCACATCCAGAAAGCGCGACAGAACCCGTGCAGTATCCGCAATGGTTTCACCACGCCCAAGTTGCATGTCCCCTGGGGACAGCACCGAAACCTGTCCGCCAAGCTGACCCATTCCGACTTCGAACGACACACGCGTCCGGGTGGAAGGCTGTGCGAGCATCAGGCCCAAGGTCCGACCTTCCAGTGGACGTTCGGGATGAAGGGGGCGTGCACGATTGTTCTGCAAGGCTTTGACGCGTGCCGACAGATCAATAATCTGCCGAATAACGTCTCCGCTAAAATCCCGAATATCAAGAAAATGCCGTGGCATCTGCTGTTCCGTTCCAACCGTCCGGGGGGCGATAGCCAGACTCACGACACTGTCTCCTGTTCCAGTTTCCCGGCAACCACAAAGGCTTCGGCTGCCTCAATCAGTTTGTTGCACGCAATTTTGCAGTCTTCTTCCGTCACGATCAGCGGCGGCACAAGACGCAGAACATTGTCCCCCGCTCCAACCGTCAAAAGACCAGCCGCCGTTACAAACGGCATGACCTCACCGACCGGGGGAACACAGTGCAGCCCACGCATCAGTCCCATGCCGCGCACATCGTCAAACACCCCGGAAGAGCGTTTCACAACGTCCTGGAGCAGGGCGCCAAATGTTTCTCCAACGCTCTGAACGTGGTTCAGAAAACCAGGGCTGAGGACTTCTTCAAGAACGGTTGTCCCGGCCGCGCAGGCCAAAGGATTGCCGCCAAACGTCGTGCCGTGAGAGCCCGGCGTCAGGTGTTTGGCCAGTTCTTCCGTCGCCAGAACAGCCCCAAGCGGGAAGCCGCCACCAATGCCCTTGGCAATCGAAATGACGTCCGGTTTGATGCCATACCATTCATGTGCGAACAGCTTGCCCGTCCGGCCAACACCGGTCTGAACCTCATCAAAGCCCAGATAGATGCCGTGTTCATCACAAACTGCACGCAGGGCCTTCATGAAGACTTCCGTCGCCGGCTTGATGCCGCTCTCACCCTGAATGGGCTCGACGATAATACCAGCCGTCTCTGGTGTGATGGCTGCCCGCAGCGTATTTGTGTTATTGAACGGCGCGTGGTCGAAACCTTCCACAACAGGGCCAAAACCCTTCTGATAGGCAGGGTTGCCTGTCGCGGAAATCATGGCCAGCGTCCGGCCATGGAAAGCGCCGTCAAAGCACAGAATACGCGTCCGTTCCGGATGGCCGTTCTCAAACTGGGCGCGGCGAATCATCTTCACCATGCCTTCGTTGGCTTCGGCCCCCGAGTTGCAGAACAGGACAGAGTCCGCGAACGAATTCTTCACCAGAAGATCCGCCAGTTTTTCAGCCTGTGGAATGCGATAAAGATTCGAGACATGCATGACCTTCGCAGCCTGATCCGCGATGGTCTTCACCAGCTTCGGATGTCCATGGCCAAGCGAGGAGACGGCAATGCCAGCCCCGAAATCCAGATATCGTCGCCCGTCCGATGCCGTCAGCCAGACGCCTTCGCCCTGCTCGAAAGCAAGGTCGGCACGTTTGTAATTGGGCATGAGGGCGGAGATCATGATGATCGACGATCCTGAATCGGGGTGAATGAAAAGCTGCAGAATCGGAAAACCCTGCCCCGGTCGCCCGGGGCAGGGCCAAAGATTCCGCAGACACATACTGTGCGGCAGAAATGCAATCCGTCAAACCCCTTGCGGGGAAAGAACGGCTTCAGGCACGCCTGTAAACGAGATCCCGGGCCAGCCAGCACCCAACGCGAAGCGCATTTACACCTGCCGCATCCCGCTCGAAGGCCAGCGTCCAGTCTCCCGGGGCGGTATGATCCAGAGCGCGCGGGCAGGGCAGAACCCACACATCCTTCGCCAGCCTTTGGAGTGGCTCCATACGTCCATTGCCGAGAATACCTGAAAAACCGCCATAAACGACACCATTTGTCAGTGTGATGGTGACTTCTGCCTCATCCAGCTCTTCGCAGCGATAGACACCTTCAAGAGCGTCAACATCCTCGCCCGGCGTTTCATCACACGCCGTTAGAATACCGACCCGGTTCTCACCGGGACGCTCCATGCGAACTTCGTCGCCCTGACGCACCACACGGACGGTCTGCGTTTCTGCCCGTGAAGGAGCAACGCCTTCCAGCATTTCAGGAACCATCAGATAGCGAAGCTGCGCACCACCCGGTGCTGGTTCGATTCGGGCAGACAGGCCCGTTTCCTGCTCAAGATACGTCCCGTAAAGTTCAAGTGGCTGCTGGGTCGTCCGCTCCGCCTCATAAGGAACGCCAAGAGCTGCAGCCAGAATCTGTGCCGCGGCTACTTGAGCGGGTGCCATGTGATTGAACATCACCACCACGGACAGTCGCTCCGATGCCACATGCAGACGATGCGAACGCCAGCCTCGCAGGGCACCGCCATGCATCGTCATATCCCGCCCGAACATGGAGGTGCGTTGTAGTCCAAAACCATAGGGAGCAGCTGTACCATCCAGAAAGGTCACCGGACTTGTCAGGCGATTGTAAAGCCCTTCCGGATCGTCACGGGTAGCGTCAATGAAGCGCTCCCAGGCAATCATGTCATCCAGCGAGGCACCAAGTCCGGCATCGCCTGTCCATAGAACATTGTTGATCGCCGGTCGGAAGCCGCTTTCAACAGTGCCTTCATAGCCGACCGTCCCGTCTGGCATGGCGCGGGTCTCGGCCGCCAGAATGGCGCGTTCCATACCGGCAGGATTGAACACGGACGTCTGAAGCAGTTCCGCAAAGCTCCGTCCCGTCCGGTCTTCCAAAATGTCCGACAGCAGGCGGAAGTTCTGGTTCACATAGGAGTAGGACGTGCCCGGCTGAAACTGGAGTGTGCGTGTTCCATCAATGACGCGACGCGCTTCCCGGTCTCCGAAGTCTCCTTCAATCGGGGCTCCATGCAGCATCGCCACGGCCCAGTAATCCCGCAGGCCTGACTGGTTATGTGCCAGATGCAGGGCGCCCGGAGCAGGCTCATCAAGCTGGGGCAGGCGGTCATCCACATCGCCATCAAGTTCCGTGGGGTCCTGAAAAAGATCCAGCATCACACCGCAGGTAAACTGCTTGGTGATCGAGCACATGCGGAACAGGGTGGAGGGCGTGAACGGAAGCCGCCGCTCCGCATTGGCGTATCCCCAGGTGTGGCGCACCAGAACTTCGCCGTCCTTTACAACGGCAACAGCGCCGCCGGGGCCGGGATAGCGGGCAGGAATGGCGGAGACGGCCGCCTCGAGACGGGCTGAAAAAGAGTTGCTCATAAAGCGATGATGGCCTCATCCGATCTTGCCGTAAATGCCTACTTGGCAGCATACTCCCTCTCTATGGAGGACATTCCAACCGCTCCCGATTTCAAGGTGTTGCGTGAAACGGCTCTGGCTCATCTGGCCCGTTTCGCCACAACCGAACACGGCCTGCGCCAGATGCTGGAGCGGCGTCTGCGCCGCTGGGCAACACGAGCTGTTCGAGCCGGTCTGCCTGAAGAAGAGGCTGAAGCTACGATCGCTTCCCTGCGTCCTGCCGTAGATGATGTCGTCTCCGCCATGACAGAACTGGGCGCAGTGGATGATGCCGGATTTGCACGTTCCCGCGCCCTGAACCTGACGCGCACCGGACGTTCCCGCCGTGCCGTCGCTGCCCATCTGGCGACCAAAGGCGTCGATCAGAACGTGACACAGGACGCGCTCAACGAATCGCTGGGCGAACGATCAGACGATTCCGCCCATGAGGCCGAACTCGCCGCAGCACTCGTTCTGGCGCGCAAGCGTCGTGTTGGGCCTTTCTCTCGTCCTGACCGACCGCAGGAAGACCCGATGCGCGTCATGGGAATCTTCGCCCGTAATGGCTTTTCACGAGATGTCGTGCAGGCAGCCCTTGAAATGGACCCTGAGGAAGCAGAAGACCGGATCATCGCATTCCGGAGCCGCCCGTGAAGAAACTTGCGCTCTGCCTGCTGTTATCCCTCACGGCCTGTGGGGGAAGCCGTGAATTCAGCCGCGCCAGTTTCAATGGTCCCCTCCAGTGTGCACCTTATGCCCGCTCCCGAACTGGCCTCCAGCTTCGGGGAGACGCAGCCTCATGGTGGCGTCAGTCCGCCGGGCACTACGCTCGCAGTCATAGTCCCATAGCGGGCTCGGTTCTGGTCTTCCGCGCGACGTCGCGCGTACCCAGCGGACACGTTTCCATCGTGCGACGACAGATTTCTTCACGTACGATCCTTGTGGATCATGCTAACTGGGAACCGGGACGCATTGATCGCAATGTTCCCATTACGGATGTTTCACCCGATCATGACTGGACGCTCGTTCGTGTCTGGTGGGCACCCATTCACGGCCTCGGACGCAGGGCCTATCCAACCTACGGCTTCGTTTCGGCCTCCGGTCCGGATGATGCGTCCTGAGCGAACGCTTGCACAAACGCCCAAGCCTTGCCACATGAAGGTGTAGCCTTGGCTTTTCGGAGTAATACATTATGGGCAGCATGAGCCCCGTTCACTGGCTGATCCTGGCGGTCGTCCTGCTCGTCGTGTTTGGCGGCGGTGGAAAGATCAGCGGCCTGATGGGAGACTTCGCGAAGGGAATCAAATCCTTCAAGAAGAACATGGGCGAAGACGAGAACATGACGCCGGCTGAAAACAGCCAGCCGCCGGGTCACATCTCGCCCCCCAACCAGTCGCCCGGCTACAGCCAGACGACCACCAACAGCGATACGCACCGTACGCAGGTCTGATGTTGAACACGACGTCTGATACGGCATGGACCGAGGCTGCCCGGAAAATTGTCCGGGCAGGCCAACGGATGGATCAGCGCGGCTGGGTCCCGGCTACGGCTGGCAACCTGTCCGTGCGTCTGGACGATGGCCGCATCGCCATCACACGTTCTGGCGGCCACAAGGGCTTCCTGACGGAACAGGACGTGATTCAGATCACCCCTGAAGGCGTGCCGCTTGATCCCGCGAACCGAGCCAGCGCAGAGACTTTGCTGCACACCCAGCTCTACGCGCATGACCCATCAATCGGTGCCGTGCTGCACGGTCATTCCGTCGCGGCCACCATCCTGTCCATGGATGAGCCAACAAACGCCATCACACTGGCAGGTTATGAGGTTCTAAAGGTCTTTGAAGGCCAGACGACCCATGAGACCAGCCTGGATCTGCCCCTGTTTCACAACGATCAGGATATTGCCCGGCTTGCGACAGTTGTTGCTCCGAAGCTGCCGGAAATGCGTCTGGGCTACCTGATCCGCGGACACGGTGTTTACGTCTGGGGCAAGGACATGTTCACGGCTCTCGCACGTCTTGAGGGCCTGGAGTTCCTGCTCGCCTGTCATCTCGCCCGTCTTCAGAAGGCACGCTGAACCATGAGCAGACTGACCGTCTATCGGGACGATAGCCCCGACACGATCCTTCTGGACGTAACGTCTCCCGGCGAAATTGCGGAGACGCTGCGCCCGCACAACATCCGTTTCGAACGCTGGGCAGCACCTGTTACGCCCCCCAAGGATGCGACGACGGATGAAGTGCTGGCCGCCTACCGCCCGTATCTCGATACCCTGATGGGTGAGACGGGCGCAGGCAGTGCGGACGTCGTACGGATCAACGCCTCCACACCCAATTTGCCGGAACTGCGCCAGAAGTTCGTCTCCGAACATACGCATAGCGAAGATGAAGTCCGTTTCTTCGTGCACGGTCAGGGCGCGTTCGTTCTTCATATTCATGGCCGGATCTATTCCGTCCTGTGCACCGCCGGAGACCTGATCTCAGTGCCGGAAGGCATCCCGCACTGGTTCGATGCCGGCCCGTCGCCTGATGTGGTCGCCCTGCGTGTCTTCACTGATACGACCGGCTGGATTGCCAAATATACTGGGGACGACATTGCTGAGCGCTTCCCCGCAGATGTCTCACCGGTCTCCTGAAAGCCCACCATGATCCGTCTCGTTCTGCTTGATATCGAAGGCACAACCCTGCCGATCTCTTTCGTGCGGGATGTCATGTTCCCTTATGCGGCCAAAGCGCTTCCAGCCCTGATTGAAGACCATACGAACCCGCAGGTCGTAGGCGCACGGGCAGATATTGCGATCTCCCATCCCGGCGAGGACCCGCTGAAGGTCTGCCAGGACTGGATGGCAAAGGACGAGAAAGCCGCCCCGCTTAAGACGTTACAGGGCATCACATGGCGGCAGGGCTTCGAAGATGGCACCCTCCGGGCGGATCTTTACAAAGACGTGCCACCAGCCCTGAAAGCATGGTCCAAAGGTGGCCAGCGTCTGGCAGTGTATTCTTCGGGCTCCGTTCCATCCCAGAAGCTTCTGTACGGCTATACGGAACAAGGCGATCTGACGTCTCTGTTCGACGGTTTTTTCGATCTGTCGACAGGCGGCAAGAAAGATGCGGCGTCCTATACAAAAATCGCTACAGCCTGCGCTTTGAAGCCAGAAGAAATTCTTTTCCTGTCCGATATCGGCGCAGAACTGGACGCCGCGAAAGAGGCTGGACTTCAGATCTGCCAGCTTGTGCGCCCGCAGGACAAAACCTTCCCTTACGAGGGTGTACCTCACGCGGCTGATCTGAACGACGTCACACAGAAGTTCAGTCTCCCCACATGACCCTGCATACGGACTGGCGATCCATACCAGACAGCGCGCGCGGAACAGTCGCGGCCCTCGGCAATTTTGATGGTGTCCATCGCGGGCATGTTCATCTGCTGCACGCTCTCCGCGCTGCCCGCCCGGATCATCCGCTGTCGGTCGTTACTTTTGACCCGCACCCAAGAGAACTGTTCCGTCCGCAGGACCCTCCCTGTCGCCTGATGCTCCCGTCCGTCCGGGCGCAGACGCTGGAAGAGCAGGGTGTCTCTGAAGTTTTCCAGATTCCGTTCGATGAAGCTTTTTCACATCTAAGTGCCGAAGCCTTCGTAGAGGATATTTTGCTCCGCCATCTGGGTGTTGTGCATGTTGCCTGCGGGGCGGATTTTGCTTTCGGGCACCGCCGGACAGGGAATACGGAGACTCTGGAAGCTCTTCTGTCCCCCCACGGGGTGGGACTGACGATCGTGCCTCAGCTTACCGATGAAGGTGGCCCCATTTCTTCCAGCAGAATCCGCCGGTTGCTTCAGGAAGGCTATCCTGAACGGGCAGCTCAGGAGCTGGGAAGACCCTGGTCCATTGTCGGTCCCGTCATACACGGGGACCAGAGAGGCCGTCTTCTCGGTTTCCCAACGGCCAATATCCCTCTCGGGCAGCATCTTGAACCCGCTCGGGGCGTCTATGCGGTTCGCGTGACCTTGCCTGACGGACGCATCATTCTTGGCGTGGCCAATCTTGGCCGCCGGCCAACGATCAATGATGGCCAGGAAAGCCGGCTGGAAGCACATCTGTTCGACTTCTCAGAAGACCTGTACGGCAAGACTCTCAGCGTTGCTCTGATCGCCCTGCTGCGTGAAGAAAAGCGTTTTTCCAGTTTAGATGAACTTAAAACCCGGATCACTCAGGACGTCGAGGAGGCTCGGGCTCTCCTATCCGCCTGATTTGCGCGTCGTCATGATACTGTTCCAGAAAGCCGCTTCTCATTTCGAGAGCGGCTTTCTTTTTTTGCGCTCTCCCACTCAGCTCAAGCCTCCGTGGCAAATATGTCACTTAATTTCTATATTATGATTTAATGTGTAAATAATGCCATTCTCCATATTGCGAATAATTCGCATTATCTCTCTAAGGAAATCGCTTTTATCCTCACGACAGGATCCTGATGCGATGTCCTCGAAACACTCTAACCGCCCTCTGGGGGCAGTTTCCCTCGCGGCAAGCCTAACTCTGGTCTGTTCTGCGGCCCACGCCCAGAGCGGTTCGCCACATCATAAAGTCAAGCATCCGCAAGGACGTCGCCATCAGGCTGTTGTGCCTCCTGCATCTCAGAAAACCCAACCTGAACCCGTTGTGCAAAAGCCGGTCTCCACGCAGACGAACAGCATCGAAGCCGTTGCTGCCGAGACAGAGCATCTGCATGTTGTCGGTTCTCCCATGAACATTCTGCAATCGCCCGTCGGCATCAGCCGCATGCCTCAGGACGTTCTGCATACACCGCAAACCATCAACGTGGTCCCCAAAGCCTTGATGGAGCAGCAGAACGTCAAATCCCTAGATGAAGCCCTGCGGAATGTTCCGGGCATCACAGCGTCTGTTGGAGAGGGCGAGGGCGGAATGGCGGGAGACCAGTTCCTGATCCGCGGTTTTCAGGCCCAGAACGACATCTACGAGAATGGATTGCGTGATTTCGGCGTTTATACACGCGATAGCTTCGATTACGACCATATCACTGTCATCAAGGGGCCATCTTCGGAAGTCTTCGGCAACGGTACGACCGGCGGCGCCATCAATATCACCACAAAAGTCGCGCATCTGGGGGACAGCTACGGTGCCAGCCTTTCAGGTGGATCTGGCGACTATGCGCGTGGAACGCTCGATTTCAACAAGCAAATTGGTGAGTCCACAGCCATCCGCATTACCGGCATGGGAAACGAGAACAATACGGTTGGCCGGAACGATGTTTATTCCCACCGGTGGGGCATAGCGCCCTCCATTGCCTTTGGCCTCGGAAAGCGAACGACGTTTACGCTCGAATATTTCCACCAGACCGATAACCGTATTCCGGATTACGGCGTTCCTGTGATTACAAAACCGGGAACAGCCATTGCGAAGCCCGCTACAGAATATGGCCTGAACCGAAACAACTGGTATGGAACGAGTTATGATCAGGATGTCTCGAACGTGGACATGCTGACCGGCCGCCTCAAGTTCGATCTCAGCAAATATATCACCCTGTACAATGATTTACGCGGCGGATTGTACAGTCGATATTTCTCAGCCTCCCAGCCGGGCTGCGACACGACCTGCGCGGCTGAATTTTTCACAAATCCGGCTGCGGCCCAGATCAATCGTCGCGGACATCTGGGCGGCCCAGAACCTTATCAGCAGAATGACTGGTCCGTGCAGGATGTATTTTCCGGTGTCGCAAAGTTCTCGACCTGGCGCCTGCGTCACGAGATCATTGCCGGTGTGGATATCGAGCATGTGTATGACCGGCGCACGAACCAGGCTTATAATTTCAATGGCCAGAACGGCACGCAGAAAGACACCACAAGCCTGCTTCACCCATCGTCCACACAATCGGGTTTGCTGCTTGGATCGGTCGGCCAGTATAGCGGAAACCTCGTCAATATTTCCGGTGTCGGACATGCGCTGTACAAGACAGGTGACGCCACCGATGTTGGCGCGTTCTTCTCTGACCAGATCTGGCTGACGTCCTGGTTCTCCGTACGAGGCGGCTTCCGCTGGGATCACTGGGACAGTCACTACTCAGCCAACGGCGGAACGACCGGGGCAGGCGTGTCCTATGGGCAGACGCAGGATACTTTCAATCCGACCGTCAGCCTCATGTACACGCCGACCAGTAACATCATGGTTTATTTCAACTGGGCACAATCCACGACCCCTATGGGCCTATATGTGACCAACAGTTCCGAGCCTCTGAAATCCTCCACGCAGGGATTCAGCCCGGAGCGCAGCAGCCTTTATGAACTCGGCGCCAAATATAATGCGTTTCAGGGGCGTATGGGATTCGCAGCTTCGGTGTTCCGCCTTGAAAAGGGTAACGCCCTCATGACAGACGCCTCTACTGGCACCGTTTCCTCATCCAGCGACAGCCAGCGCAATCAGGGCGTCGAACTCAGCGTCTCAGGCGAGATCCTGAAGAACTGGACCATGATCGGCACCTACGCCTACTACGATGCGACCACCGTCAGTTCCCTGACGGCAGCAAATGTGGGCAAGCGGATCCAGTATGCTCCCAAGAACTCCGCGACCATTTGGTCCACCTATACAATCGCGCCCAACAAGCCCTGGAATCTCACCTTCGGCGGTGGTCTGACATGGCGTGACGGGGTATGGCTCAACGCGGCCAATACGGCGCGCGTGCCTGCGACGATGGAGTGGGATGCTGTCATTTCCCATAATTTTGGCAAGCACTGGCGTATCGCCATGAACGGTTACAACCTCGATAACCGTCTCAACTACAGCAATCTTTTTTCGGATCGTGCGACGCCGTCTGTCGGTCGCTCGTTCCTCGCGAATATTTCCGCCACATACTGATCCGAAACATCAGGTCGGTTCATGTCGGCCTGACAACCGAGCGGTTAGGGCGCGGGAATACCAAGTTCCTGCAGCCGTCTCTGAACGCGGCTTTCCAGCGCCTTATCGCGTTTTTCCCCTAACAAAACGAGCTTCTGGTTCATCGCGAGCAGAATGTCAGACGTGGCATCCACAACAGCCTTGCGCCACCAGTCCAGAGCCTCATCAATCTTACCCGCATCCGCCAGTGCCGTCGCGAAATTATGCTGTCCCCGGTAATCCCCGCCTTCAGCGGACTTCCGATACCAGTCCAGAGCCGCTGCACGATCCTGCGATACAACCCAGCCCTCCTCCAGAAAGCGCGCATACAGGTTCATGGACTTTGCATGGCCGTTCTGTGCTGCTGTTCGGAACAGATCAAGTGCCTTAGGCAGATCCTGAGGCTGACCGATCCCGCGCATGGTCAGAATGCCCAGATTGTATCGGCCCCACTCATCCCCGGCTTTGGCGGCTTCTTCATAACAACGTGCCGCTTCAGTCAGATTCTGGTCGCATCCCCATCCAAACTGGAAGCACCGTCCTCGCATGTTATGACCCGGCCCAAACCCTGCTTTTGCAGCAATCGTAAACCATTCCAGCGCGCCAGCGGGATCTTTCGGAACATACACACTGTCCAGCAGCACCTGCCCCCACTGCACAATTTCCAGATGATGCCCTTTCAGGGCTTTCTGCCGGATGTCCTCAATATTTTCTGGCAGGGACGGAACGGGAGTTGGCTCTTTCCGAAGCGGAAAAACTTTTCTGAAAACACGCTTCATGTCGAACCCGCCCATGCCAGCCGAAGCAGAGAATACTGCGAACTCAGTGTATCCTCTGCATCAGGTCTGGCAAAGCCGGCATCGGGCTAAAGTGCACTGGGATTAGTCGCAGCTGGAACAACCTGCTGAATGTCAAAACCATCCTGTTTTAGCAGAGCCGGAAGACCTTTGGGTCCCGCCATGTGCAAGGAACCAACGGCAACGAACAGGGATTTCCCGGATTCGTGCAGCGACAGGATTTTCCGTGCCATTTCAATGTTCCGGTCATCCAGAAGGCGCTTGGTTTCGGCCCGCTCTTTTGGAGTGCGAAGGCATTTGCACCATGCATCGTAGTGCTGGAGCTGTGCCATATCGCTTTGTCCCCATATCTCGACGATGCGTTTCTCATCCGTGCGAGCCTCGCCAGAAGAGATATTTTTGATGGTGGTATCAATGAAATCGTCTTCATCGGCCTGATTGGCAGCAATGACCAGATCGCGTTGGGTTTGGGCCTCTTCCAGCGCAATGAGATCTTTCTTCATGCCCCCTGCTATGCCCTGAATCACAAGATCAGCAGCATAGTCCGGATAGTATCCGTCCACACGCCCCACGGCTGTACTCAACCCGGCTGCCTCCAGCCCTACAGCCGTTTTCGAGAAATTGGCGACTGGCAGGCACAGCGTTTCTGCCAGATCATCCAGCTTCTTTTTCCGCCCAGTCTGGATCAGATGTTGCAGGCGGTCCGGATCTTCTGGTTTGCGCAACGTCGCGAGCGTTGCCGGGTCCTGAAGATTCAGTTCCAGCGCAACGATATTACTTTTCATCATGGCCATGCGTGTCAGGGGGCCAGGGAGCATCCATTCCTGCCGGGAGGCATGAATGGTCCCATAGAGCCAGGAAGAATGGCCATCTTTCGTGATTTTCCAGAGGAAGCCACGATCCTGCGCTGTCATCAGAAGGTGCAGAAGTTCAGACTTTGGGGGGACGGAGGCCGGTGCGGGGCAGCGCGACGCCTGAGCCATTGCCTGCATGGGAACCGCAAAAAGAAGGGCGGCCAGCCAAAGTCTTTTCATCAGAATGCTTTCAACGCAGAAATAATACGGTTTGAAGCCCACCATGACGGCCCTGCCAAAACAATCCAGCGGAAAGTTTTTTCACGGAACTGCCGCATTCGCCGTGAAATTTGCTGAAAAAGCGTCTCCGGCACACATAAAGACGTCTTTCCGCTGTTTGGAAGCAGGGGTTTCCTTCGAGAAGACTTGACCGCATCCCCGCCCAATCTCCATATGGTCCCCCTTATTTTGTGTGAATGACCAAAGTTGGCCCGTCCCATGTCCGACAAGTCCGATACGACCTTTAAAGAACAGCAGGATCGCTATCGCGACACCGTGTTCCTGCCCCGCACCAGCTTCCCTATGCGGGGCGGCCTGCCGAAGCGCGAGCCTGAAACGCTGGCCCGCTGGGCCGCCATGGACCTGGACGGCAAGATCCGTGAGGAAGGGAAGGGACGCCCGGTCTTCACGCTGCATGACGGACCGCCCTACGCCAACGGGCACATTCACATTGGCCATGCGCTCAACAAGGTGATGAAAGACGTCATCAACCGCGCGCATCGTATGTCTGGTTTCGAAGTCCGCTATCAGCCGGGCTGGGACTGTCATGGTCTGCCGATCGAATGGCGGATCGAGGAACAGTACCGCAAGGCCGGCAAGGACAAGGATCAGGTGCCCCTGCTCCAGTTCCGCGCGGAATGTCGCCAGTACGCCGCCGAATGGGTGAGCAAGCAGGCGGAAGACTTCAAACGGATCGGCGTTCAGGCGGAATGGGCTAACCGTTACGTCACGATGGACTTCAGCTCCGAAGCCAAAATCGTTGCGGAAATCGGCAAGTTTCTGCTGAACGGCGGTCTGTATCGTGGTCTGCGTCCCGTCATGTGGAGCCCGGTTGAGAAGACCGCCCTTGCCGAAGCCGAGATCGAATACCACGACGTCGACTCCACCACGATCTTCGTCGCGTTTCCGATCCTGAAAGACCCGACCCCCGGCGATGCTCTGGAAGGCGTGTCAGCCGTCATCTGGACCACAACGCCCTGGACCATTCCGGCCAATCGTGCACTCGCTTACGGCCCGGACATCACCTATGTGGTTCTGCGTGCTGACGAGATCACGGAAGCCAGCGTCGTGCCGCAGGGCGCTCGTCTCCTGATCGCGGAAGACCGCGTTGAGGCGTTCTGTGCCGAAACTGGTATCAGCGCTCATCATATCCTCTACACGCTGCCCGGCAGCGCACTAGAAGGCGCCATCGCCGCTCATCCGCTGCGTGGCCGTGGCTACGAATATGACGTCCCGATGCTGCCGGGCGATTTTGTCACGACAGACGCTGGTACGGGCCTTGTGCACATGGCGCCGTCGCACGGTCAGGATGACTTTATCGTCTGCCGCCAGTTCGGCATCGAAGTACCGGAACTGGTGCAGGATGACGGTCGCTACGCCTCATGGGTGCCGCATCTCGAGGGTATCCATGTCTTCAAGGCCGCCGATCCGGTCTGCGATCTGCTGACGGAAGCCCGTCAGTCCGCCGAACATGATGACGCCCCTGCGACTGGCCTTATGGCCCGCAGCAAGATCCGTCATTCCTATCCGCATTCCTGGCGCTCCAAAGCTCCGATCATCTTCCGCGCCACGCCCCAGTGGTTCATTGCGATGGATGGCGAAACCAAGCTGCGCGAGAAAGCCCTCAAGGCGCTTGATCCCGTCACCTTCGTCCCGGAAGCCGCTCGTCGCCGTCTGACCTCCATGGTCGAGCAGCGGCCTGACTGGTGCATCTCCCGTCAGCGCGCCTGGGGCGTGCCGATTGCCGTGTTCGTTGAGAAGCGGAGCGGTGAAGTCCTGCGTGACGCCGAGGTCATGGACCGTATCGTCCAGGCCTTCAACGAAAAGGGCGCGGACGTCTGGTATGATACGGACCCCGCTGTTTTCCTTGGCCCGAACCGTGATCCGGCAGATTACGAGCAGGTCTTTGATATCGTGGATGTCTGGTTCGAATCCGGCTCATCACACCAGTTCGCGCTGGGGCAGGAAGGCCTGAACTTCCCGGCAGACCTGTATCTTGAAGGCTCTGATCAGCATCGCGGCTGGTTCCAGTCGTCCCTGCTGGAAAGTGTCGGGACACGCGGCGTCTCTCCTTACAAGGCTGTTGTGACGAACGGCTTCGTGCTGGACGAGCAGGGCCGCAAGATGTCCAAGTCCCTCGGCAACGTCATTGCTCCGGCAGATGTGACGGACTCGCTGGGCGCTGACATTCTGCGGTTGTGGGTTCTGAACTCCGACACCAACGAAGATCTGCGGATCGGTAACGAGATCCTCAAGCAGCAGGGTGAACTCTATCGCCGCCTGCGCAATACGCTTCGTTGGCTGCTGGGCGCGTTGGATGGCTTCACAGAAGAGGAAGCTGTTCCTTACGCCGAAATGCCGCCGCTTGAGCAGTATATCCTGCACCGCCTGTCGGAACTGCGTGGCCTGATCAGCAAGGCAGTTGAGACGCACCAGTGGGTCGGCGTCTACCCGGCGCTGCACGGTTTCTGCACAACAGATCTGTCGGCCTTCTATTTCGACATCCGCAAGGACGCGATCTACTGCGATGCGCCGTCTGACCCAACGCGCCGTGCGGCCCGCACGGTTCTGGACATCCTGCACCGCGCGCTCTGCACATGGCTTGCTCCGGTGCTGGTCTTCACAGCGGAAGAAGCTTGGAACGCCCGTTTCGGCGAAGAAAGCAGTATCCATCTGGAGCAGTTTTTCGAGCCGGACGCTGAGTGGAACAATCCAGAACTCGGCGCCAACTGGGACGAAATCCGCGCCTATCGTCGCCTTGTCACGACAGAGCTGGAAACAGCGCGTCGTGACGGTACGATCGGGGCTTCCCTTGAAGCCAGTGTCACTTTGCCGATCTCGCAGGAAGAAGCCGCGTCTCTCACGGGGATCGACTGGGCCGAACTGCTCATCACCTCCCATGCAGAGATCGAGCTTCTACCCGGCGAAACCGCCCATGGCGGCCCTCAGGTTGAGCGTGCGCCCGGCCACAAATGTGCCCGCTGCTGGAAGGTTCTGCCTGATGTTGGCGAAAATGCCGAGCATCCGGCCCTGTGCCGCCGCTGCGTCAGCGTGGTGAGTGCCTGATGTCCCTCTGGCAGGAAGGTATGAGCCGCATGGGGCGGCTCGTTCTTGGGCTCGCCCTGCTGGTTCTGGTCCTGGTTCTGGATCAGGCCAGCAAGGACTGGATTCTCTACGGCTATAATTTGCCAGAGAAAGGGTCCGTCCAGATTCTGCCATTCCTGAACTTCACCATGGTCTGGAACCATGCCGTGACGTTTGGGATGTTCGGCGGTCTGGGTAGAAAAGGCCCGCTGGTGTTCTGCACGGTTTCGCTGCTGGCCGTTGGATTGCTGGTCTGGACCATGACGAAGACCCGCCGCACGCTGGTAGCCGGAGCCTGTGGCGCCATCGCTGGTGGCGCCATCGGTAACGTCATTGACCGCCTGCGCTATGGCGCGGTTGTGGACTTTCTGCACGCGCATGCGTTTGGCTGGTCCTGGTATGTGTTCAACGTGGCGGATGCCGGTATCGTCTGCGGCGTAGCCGTCTGGCTGATCGACTCCCTTCTTGCTGAACGTAACAGTCAGCCGCGCTGAACAAGCGGAGCTTGCCCCCACGCGGCGTGGACTGTAGGACTATCCCATCATGATCGCGTCCCAGGGTCTCTCAATGCGCCGTAACCGTCTCCCAGTTGCCCGTCTCAGCGTACAGATGGGTGCAATCGCTTCATTTGGCCTGATGCTGTCCGGTTGCTCAGGGAGTGATCTGGAGCGCGCCTTCGGCATGGAACGCTACATGCCGGACGAATACACCGTCACGACGCGTGCACCGCTCTCCATGCCGCCCTCAGAGAAGATGCAGCTTCCGGGCGCTGATGATGCACATCGTCCAGACGAGAGCCCGCGTATGCAGGCGCTGGAAACCCTCTCGCCTGATACGGCTCTCCACCCGATTACAGGTGAGAACAGCAGCGGTCAGTCCGCGCTGGTTGGTCAAGCGGACAAGGCCTCCAATGCGCCGAACAATGCGGAACTCGGAGCAGCCGACGCTGGTTTCGTTGATAACCTGATGTTCTGGAAGGGCGGTCAGGCTGGTTCTGTTGTGGATGGAGACGCCGAAAACCGTCGTATCCGTGAGAACTCGGCTCTGGGGCGCAATCCTGCTACAGGCGCCACACCGACGGTCAAGAAAAAGGCCACGCATTTTCTGGGTGTGCTGTAAGGCAGCACGCTCCTTCTCTTCAGGATCGTGAGACACAGTCCTGTCTGAAAAATCGTCAATTCTTCGTCCTGTTATCCGCCGCCTCTCAGGTCATGTCGTTGACCTGATTGCGGCCGGCGAAGTCATCGAACGTCCTGCGGCAGCGCTCAAGGAGCTTGTCGAAAACGCCATTGATGCCGGGGCCACCCGCCTTGTCGTCGCCTTGCGCGCAGGGGGCACAGACCGCATCGACGTGACCGATAATGGTTGCGGCATGACGCCTGAAGAGCTGGAAATGGCTGTTCAGCGTCACTGTACCTCCAAATTGCAGGACGAACGGCTTGTCCAGATCCGTACGCTCGGGTTCCGTGGAGAAGCACTCCCTTCCATCGGCGCCAGTGCCCGGCTGTCCATAACCTCCCGCACGTCTGAGTCCGATACGGCATGGTGTCTCCGTGTCGATGGCGGCATCATCACGCCACCGCAGCCGTCTTCCGGCCCTGTCGGGACGCGGATCGTGGTGACAGACCTCTTTTTCGCCACACCTGCCCGCCGGAAGTTCCTTAAAAGCGCCCGCGTCGAGAACAGTCACGCCGAATCCGTCATGCGGCGTCTGGCTCTGAGCGCACCGCAGTGCGCCATGCGGGTGACTCTGGACGACAAGCTTCTGTTCGATCTGCCAGAACAAAGCCCGGTTGCCCGGGCCGCTGCGATTCTCGATACAACGCCTGATACACTGATTCCGCTGGACGAAGAGCGGGGCCATATCCGCCTGTCCGGCTTTGCCTGCGGCCCGGCCAAAACCCGTGCGACCGGATCGGGCCAGTTCATTCTCGTGAATCACCGCCCGGTGACAGACCCGATGCTCCGGACGGCGATCCGTGTCGCCTATCGTCCTGTCATTGAGCGTGGCCGCTTTCCCGTGATGGCGCTCCACCTCAAGGTGCCGCTGGAACGGCTGGACGTGAACGTCCATCCCGCCAAAACGGAACTGCGCTTTGCCGACGAAGCGGAAGTGAAGGCGCTGGTGATCGGCGGACTGGGCCGCGCCCTGGGGCATGGTTCCAGCGGGGGCGGTGGTATTCATGCCAGCTTCGGCATCCGTCCTTCGCGTCCGTCCATTTCCTATCCGCCCCGTTTGGACGTGCCGGTCAATCCGCCTGTTCGCGCTGATGCTCCGGCCACACTCCCTTTTGCCGCTCCTTCACTTTCCCGCCCTTCTACTTCACCGCTACCGCAGACTGAGCGTTCAGGGTTTGCAGAGCAGGACGCCGGGTTTACCCCTGCCGCGCGTCCTCCCCAGTCTGTTCCGGAACATCTGGACCCAGCCTTTCCGCTGGGGGCCTCCGTCGCACAGGTTTTCGATACCTACGTCATTGCGGTCGCTCCGGATGGTGATCTTGTTCTTGTGGATCAGCACGCAGCGCATGAACGTCTGACGCATGAGCGCCTGCGGGAACAATACGCCAGTGGAGCGCTTCGTTCGCAGGCGCTCCTTCTGCCGGAAGTCATTGACCTTCCCCGCCGTGAGGCAGAGGCGCTGCTGGCACGTTCCGAAGACCTGTCCCGACTGGGAATGGATCTGGAGTCTTTCGGACCGGGGAGCGTATTGCTGCGCTCCGTTCCCGCCCTTTTAGGGACGAAGGATGTTCAGGGCCTTCTGCGGGATGTCGCGGATGAACTGGCCAATGATCCAGACCTTGAGGCTGGCAATACGGACAGCTTCTCCAACCGGCTGGACGCTATTCTGGCTCGCATGGCGTGTCATGGCAGTATTCGGGCCGGGCGGCGCCTGAAACCTGAAGAAATGGATGCTCTTCTGCGGGAAATGGAGCGCACGCCCCGCGCCAATACCTGTTCTCATGGTCGTCCAACCTGGTTGAAGCTGACGCGGAGCGAAATCGAGCGACTGTTCGGGCGTATCAAATAGCGGCCATAATCCTCTCTTAATCGTGACATGCGTCTTTGACCTGAGGCATGGACGATACGCGTTGCAGAGGCTTGTTTTGTGGCTTTGCCTTTCGACAGATGTTTACCTCTGAACTCAACACGCCCTGACAGCCCTGTGGTTAATTCTACGGGGCTGTCTGTGGCATAAGGAACATTCCAGACATGTCGACCACGTCCAGCGATAACGCGGCTTTCCTCGACACTCTTCGCTCGGTCGTGGGCCGACGCCATGTTCTCACAAAGCCCAACGCGACATACCGTTTTCGCAAAGGTTACCGTTTCGGTCTTGGAGACGTTCTGGCCGTTCTTCAGCCGGGAAATCTTGTCGAACTCTGGAAAGCCTCCAAGCTTTGTGCGGAGAGCGGCAAAATCATCATCATGCAGGCCGCCAATACGGGTCTGACGGGTGGTTCCACGCCGGACGGGAATGATTATGACCGCGAGATCGTCATCATCAGCACAAACCGGCTGGATGGTATCCATCTGATCGGTGAGGGCAGGCAGGTTGTTTGTCTGCCAGGCTCCTCCTTGCACGATCTTGAAGAAAAACTCGCCAAAATCGGTCGTGAACCGCATTCCGTGATCGGGTCTTCCTGCATCGGTGCCTCCGTTCTGGGGGGCGTCAGCAACAATTCCGGTGGCGCCCTTGTCCAGCGTGGGCCGGCTTTCACGGAAATGGCCTTGTTCGGTCAGATGGGAACAGATGGAAAGCTGCATCTCGTCAATCATCTGGGCATCCGGCTTGAGGGTGATCCGGAGCACATTCTGTCTGCCGTACAGAACGGGAAGTTTCCTGAAAATTCCATCGACTGGAACGCGGGCCGCGGTCATGACGCGGGGTATGCCCAGCACGTCCGGGACGTGGATGCCGAAACCCCCGCGCGATTCAATGCGGACCCGAACCGCTGGCATGAAGCCGCAGGCTGTGCAGGCAAGCTGGTGGTCTTTGCTGTTCGCCTCGATACGTTCAAGGCCAACAGAAACCCGGCCGTGTTCTACATCGGCACCAACAGCACGCAGGACCTTGAAGATCTGCGCCGTCATATCCTGACCAGCTTCGATGAATTGCCGATTGCGGGCGAATACATTCATCGCGATGCGTTCAACATCGCCGAGGTGTATGGCAAGGATACAACCGCCATCATTCGCTATATGGGGACGCGATTCCTGCCGACGTTCTTCGGCATGAAATCCCGGTTCGACATTGCCGTGCAGCGTATTCCCGGTATTTCCGGCCATCTGAGCGATCTGCTGCTTCAGGCATTCAGCAAGATCATTCCCAAGCAGCTTCCGGCCCGGATGTGTGAGTTCCGGGACCGCTTCGAGCATCATCTGATGCTCAAGGTCTCTGCTGAACTGGCCGCTCCCGTAAAAGCCTATCTGGAAAACTGGCGCTCACAAACGGGAGGGGATTTCTTCGCCTGTACGCCAGAAGAAGGAAAGCTGGCCTTCCTGCATCGTTTTGCAGCAGCCGGAGCCGCCATCCGCTATCGGGCCATCCATTCAAAGACGGCAGAAGACATTGTGGCGCTTGATGTGGCACTGCGTCGGAATGACCAGGACTGGTTTGAGATGCTGCCTCAGGACATCGAAGACAAAATCATTGTCAAACTCTATTACGGTCACTTTTTCTGCCATGTGATGCATCAGGATTACGTGGTGAAGAAAGGCTACAATGCCATGGCCGTGGAACATTCCATGTTGCCTGGGCTGGACGCGCGCGGGGCACGATATCCAGCCGAGCATAATGTCGGTCACCTCTATGACGCACCGGAAGAGATGATCGAGCATTACCGCAGTCTCGATCCCTGCAACTGCTTCAATCCTGGCATTGGCAAGGCGACCAAAAAGCGGAATTGGGTGGCTGAAAGCGTCTGAGCATAATGCCCCTGTTTCGAAGGCGTAGAGTGCTCAGAAACCGACCTCAATGCCCACACGAACAGTGCGTCCCTGTCCCCATGACACACGCAGGGGCGTTCCTGCCGTGGACACGAAATACGCCTTGTTTGCAAGGTTTACGGCGTTGACCTGTAGGGAGGTGTCATGTCCAAGCAGTCGGCCTGTGTGCCACGAGGCAAAGGCATCCACAGTTGTATAGCCGGGGAGCCAGAATGTATTATTCAGATCACCCGGGCGACGACCAACATAACGCGCACCAGCACCAATGCGCATGGTTGTCCTGAGCCAGGGCAGACCCGTCTCATAGGTCAGATAGCCACCGCCTGTATGCTTGGCGACATTGGCAATCAGTTTGCCTTCATCCGCTGGCGTATCCCGCAGAATACGGGCATAGGTGAAGGCATAATTGGCCAGAATGTTCCAGTGCCTGTTCAATTTCCCTGTCAGGCTGGTTTCCACCCCCTTGGACCCGACCAGACCAGCGAGGCGCTGAAGCGTATTTCCGGTCTCGTCCAGCCCGGCTGATTGTTGAACATTTTTCTTGTGGATATTGTAGAAAGCCACATCAGCCGTCAGGAAGCGATCCTGATAACGTGCTCCAACTTCAAACTGCCGCCCCATGGTGGGTTTGTACGTGCCCTCAAGAACACTGCCGGCATCAAGCTGATTGGGCGTAAAGGATTGAGAGTAATCTCCGTAAAACGAGACATGCTTTCCGGGTTGGTACACCAGCGCCACGAAGGGCAGGGGCTTGGTGTAGGATGCGTCCGTTGTCTGTACATAGGGGCGACGTCCTCCATACGTGATGTGGAAGAACTGATAGCGTAGGCCGGGAGCCAGAATTAGGCCATGCCCCAGATGAATGTTATCCTTCAGGTATCCTGAGGCACTGTTGATGTGCTGGCGCCAGTCGCTGTTGTTCACGTTAACAGGGCCAATCGGCTTGAGCATCCCATACACGGGATCTGACGGGACAAAGCCGCCTAGTCTTGGGCCGTCAATAAAAGCCCCCTGATTTTGCTGGCGGTTTTCGTAGTCTGCGCTAATCACCAGGTCATGCTTCATGCCCAGCAGTCTGTGATCGGAAATGTAATCCAGAGCAGTATAACCATTGGCACGCACTGTTCCGGTATTGCTGCGATAGCGCCGGGTCAGAACACCTGTGATAGCGCTGTAAGCTGACGGGTCAGCCTGTCGATCATGGTAATTGTCCCGGTTCCAGCCCCCTGACAGGCGAATTCGGTCATGGCCTGACAGGCGATACTGGAAGGTGGTGGAAAGCAGATGGCGGGTGCCAAAAGATTTCGCCCAGCTTTCGTCCAGGCGTTTTTCAGGGCCGCTGATGACTTTCCCATTCGAGAAGACCGCACCGCGGTCCAGAGTATTGTCGTATTGCGCCCATTCATAGGAGACATCCGCTGTAAACGCTCCGCGCTCGAAACGCAGGGACGGGGAGACCAGCTTTTGTCTGTTAGAGCCAAAGTTGCGCCAGTAATTCTCGTTTTTGTAAGCTCCTACAAGCCTGAATGTCAGACCACGCGCCAGAGGGCCTCCTACATCCAGATGACCATATCCGCCTCCAAGAGAGGCCCATGTCGTTCCAAGGCTGGCTCCCCATGTCTTGCGGGGCTGCTTGGTAATGACGTTAATCACGCCACCCGGTTCCTGCATGCCGTAGAACAGAGAAGCAGGCCCCTTCAGAACTTCAACCCGATCTGTCGTTGCCAGATCGAAGTTCCGCCCTGTCGGCATACGAACGCCATTTCGCAGGATTGAGCCGTCGTCTGTAGCCCCGAAGCCCCGTTTCATCAGGTTATCCTGTGTGCCACCAAAATTATTACCAATTGAAAGGCCTGGTACATACTTGGCCACATCTTCCATCGTCTGGGGTGTCATGTCTTCAATGACCTGGTGTGTCACAACATTCGTTGTCTGGGTCTGTTGCAGAAATGTGGTTGGAAGCTTGTCCGCAATGCTGCTGGTTGTGGCCGCATAAGAGTTGGGGTCTGCATGAACGCGAATGCGTTCTGTCTTGCGTTGCTGGGTAACGGACTGTGACTTCCGGATTGGGCTTTTGTTATCATTCTCCGGGGACGACGGTGCACCTTCAGCACTATATCCGCTGAAAACAGACAATCCTGCGCATGCAAAAGCTACCGTCCTGAAGAAAGCCATCTGATTTTTCCGCAAATAATAATTACTCTCATTTACGTTTGTTGCATTGGCGATGTCATCGAAAGAGTTATGACAAACGATATCGATGGTTTTCCAAAATCAGATCTCGCAGTTCGCGTCATAGGGGTGGAAGAGGGCCTCTGAGCGATGTGAGACAATCCAGATCATATTTTTGTTATTTATGGCGTAAAATTTTCCGCCTTCTGAAGAAAAGTACCCGTAAATAAAACAGATATAAATCAATTAGTTAATATATAACTTCAAGCAAAAATTGTTCGATTCCGAAACTGAAAAACGGAAAATAGTATCAGTTGTGATAAAAAAATAATCTATTAAGTGTTATATATAACATATAATCCGTACTTCTGATCACATCTGATGATAAAACGTGCGACAGGAGACGGTTGGGTATGGCTCAGGCACTGGTACTTGAAAAGAAAGGTGAGCTCTCTCTGCGGGAGATCAGCCTGCCGTCCGAGCTTGGACCGAACGACGTCCGTATCGCTATTCATACGGTGGGTATCTGCGGCAGCGATGTGCATTACTACACGCATGGTGCCATCGGGCCTTTCGTGGTTCGCGAACCTATGGTTCTGGGGCACGAAGCCTCTGGGACGATTACAGAAATCGGAAAAAATGTCCGATCTCTGAAAGTTGGCGACCGGGTATGCATGGAACCCGGGATTCCAGATCCGCAGTCTCGCGCAACACTGATGGGTCAGTACAATGTCGATCCTGCTGTTCGTTTCTGGGCGACGCCCCCCGTTCACGGCTGTCTGACGCCTTCAGTCGTGCATCCAGCAGCTTTCACATTCAGATTGCCTGACACTGTCAGTTTTGCTGAAGGGGCGATGATTGAGCCGCTCGCCGTTGGCGTGCATGCTTCAGTGAAAGCTGCTCTCAAACCCGGTGATATTTGCCTTGTGACAGGATGTGGTCCCATTGGCATCATGACGGCACTGGCGGCTCTGGCTTCCGGGGCAGGTCAGGTTTTCATCACGGATCTTGCGCCTGCCAAGCTTGCTATCGCAGCACAGTATGACGGCGTTACAGCAATCAATGTTCGCGACGAGAAACCGCGTGATGTGGTGGATGGAACCTGCGGCGCAGACTGGGGCGTAGATGTCGTCTTTGAAGCGAGCGGTTTTGCAGGCGCTTACGATGACGCCCTGTCCTGTGTACGCCCTGGCGGCACCATCGTTTTCGTCGGTATGCCTGTTCAGAGGATTCCATTCGATATCGTGGCGGCCCAGGCCAAGGAAATCCGCATGGAAACGGTATTCCGCTACGCCAATGTTTATGATCGTGCCATCCGTCTTGTTGGTGCAGGGAAAATCGACCTCAAACCATTGGTGTCCGAAACATTCTCTTTCGATCAGGGCATTGCCGCCTTTGAACGCGCTGCCGAAGCACGGCCAGGCGATGTCAAACTCCAGATCGTTCTCTGAGAGGCTGTAACAGAATGTCTGCACCCCAGAAGATACCCAGGCAGGGCCCATTCTCCCCGATTGCCAGCCGACCCTCTGCTCTTGGAATGGTGAGTTCCCTGAAGGCGAAGACGCCTGTTTCTGAAGGGAATACGCGTCCGGTTTACGAGACGATTCATGCGGAGCCAAATGCCAGTTTTCGTTGGCACCAGCATGACTATCCTGGCCCTCTGGCACGCTGGAACCATCATCCGGAATACGAACTGCACCTGATCACGCAGAGTGAAGGGAGAGCGATTATCGGGGATCATATCGGGAGTTTCGGAGCCCGTCAGCTTGTGCTGGTCGGACCTGACCTGCCGCATGGCTGGTTCAGCCCGCTCAAGCCGGGGGAAGTGCTGGTCGGACGAGATGTTGTCCTTCAGTTTAGCGCTAAATGGATCGAAAGCCTGATGGCGCTTTGTCCAGAACTGGTCGGACTGAGAAACCTGCTCCAGGCGTCTTCTCTCGGCGTGGAATTCACCGGCCCTGAAGCGCTCCGCCTGGGAGAGAAGCTCGAAGAGATCGGAACTTTCCATGGTGCGGGGAAGCTGGCCGGATGCCTGGATCTTTTTGCTGACCTGACAGGCGCACCTTTCAGAACGCTCTCCCTGAAAGGCGAGACCAAAGCGCTTAACAGCCCTGAAATGCAGCGGATAAGCGGTGTTATCACATCCCTGATGGCCATGGACCCGTCCGAAATTCGGCACGACCATCTGGCGCAGGATCTGGGGCTGTGCGCCTCAACGTTCTCTCGCCAGTTCCGGGCTGCGACGGGCGACACGTTCATGTCTTTCCTGCATCGGCTGCGGGTGTGTCATGCGTGCCATCTGCTGGCCAGTTCGCCTCTTTCAATCACCGAAATCGGTGCAGCTTCCGGCTTTAACAATCTTTCCAATTTCAACCGCATTTTCCTGCGTTTGCGTGGTTGCACACCACGAGATTACCGCCGCCATGCTCGCGAAATGACAGCTCTTTCGCTGACAGACGCCGCAGATTTTTTGAACTGATCGATAGGGAAAACAGACCATGCCAACACTTCCACAACGCTTTTCCCTCGATGGTCGCAAAGCTCTTGTCACGGGTGCCTCCCGCGGGCTTGGCGTCACGATCTGCGATGTTCTGAGTGCTGCCGGGGCCGATATTGCCGCCGTTGCGCGGTCTGAAGCCGATATGACTGAAACACGCCGGATCGTGGAAGGCCATGGACGTCAATGCCTCACGGTTGTTGCTGATCTCAGTGATCCGACTGTCCCTGACGCTGTCGCCCAGACAGTGGCGGCTGCGTGGGGTGGTGTGGATATTGTCGTCAACAATGCTGGCGTCAGTTTTCCTCGGCCGCTGGTGGAACAGACCGTTGAGGAATGGGACACCGTGCAGGCCATTAATCTGCGTGCGCCATGGCTTCTCGCCCGTGCTTTTGCGCAGGGGATGATCGATCGCAAACACGGCAAAATCATCAACATCAGCTCTCAGGCCAGCTCTGTCGCGCTGATTGACCATGGTGCTTACGTCGCTTCCAAAGCCGGTCTGAATGGTCTCACCAAGGTCATGACGGCGGAGTGGGCGGCTCACAACATCCAGGCCAATGCCATCTGCCCCACAGTCGTCTGGACGCCCATGGGCGAACGCGTCTGGAGCGTCGGCAACAAGCTGGAAAAGCTTCTGGAAAAAATCCCCGCTGGTCGTGTCGCAACACCGGAAGATGTCGCGGATACAGTTCTGTATCTCGCCTCAGATGCTTCGAGCATGGTCAACGGGCAGGAAATATTTGTCGACGGCGGATACACGGCTCTCTAGGTCGCCCCATCCTCAAATAAAGACATGTGATTTTACGGTTTTGACAAGGCCATGTGCAGGAAATGGCCTGCACAGTGCATGCAGATCAACAGGTGTAACATGAAGATCAAGACGCTTCCGCTGGCCCTTCTGTCTCTCGCTCTTGGCGGGACGGCCCTGTCACAGCCGGCTGCCGCAGCCGGAACACCGCTGAAAATTGGCGTTTCCTTTCAGGAAATGAACAATCCGTATTTCGTCACTATGAAGGATGCCTTGCAGGAGGCCGCTGCCACGATCGGCGCCAACGTCATCATCAGCGATGCGCATCATGACGTGTCCAAGCAGGTGAGTGACATTGAGGACATGATCCAGCAGGGCGCGCAGATCATCATCATCAACCCGACCGATACCGTAGGTGTCACGTCCGTCGTAAAGACCGTTCATGACAAGAATATCCCGATTGTCTCGGTAGATGCTCAGGCTGGTGGTCCGCTGGATGCGTTTGTCGGCTCCAAGAACTACGATGCCGGCTTCAAAGCCTGCGAGTATCTCGCCACAACGATCAAGACCGGTAATATCGGTATTATCGACGGCATCCCGGTTGTGCCGATCCTTGAGCGTGTCAAAGGTTGCAAGGACGCTATCGCCAAGCATTCCGACATCAAGATTGTCAGCGTTCAGAACGGCAAGCAGGAGCGCGATCAGGCTCTGACTGTGGCAGAGAACATGCTTCAGGCGAACCCGGATCTTAAGGGCATCTTCAGCGTCAATGACAATGGATCCCTCGGTGTGCTGTCCGCCATTGAATCCAATGGCTCGGACGTGAAGCTGGTCAGCGTTGATGGTAACCCGGAAGCCGTGAAGGCCATCAGCAAGCCGGGCTCGCATTTCATCGCCACGGCAGCGCAGTTCCCCCGGCAGGAAATCCGTTTGGCACTGGCACTCGCCCTTGCCAAGAAATGGGGTGCAGAAGTGCCGAAGGTTCTGCCAGTCGATGTCGAACTGATCGACGCGACGAAAGCCAAGACGTTCAGCTGGTAAATGCCAAGGTCGGCCCCGGATTCCGGAGGGAACATCATGACAGAACCCAGTCAGATATTGTCGGAGCCTATTCTAGAGCTTGAAGGAATCTCCAAGAGCTTTCCAGGAGTTCGGGCGTTACGGAATGTCAGCCTCAGCCTGGAGCGTGGAGAAATCCACGCTCTTCTGGGGGAGAATGGTGCTGGAAAATCTACGATCATCAAGATCATGGGCGGTATTCAGTCTCAGGATGAAGGACAGATCTTTCTCAAAGGAAAAGAATGCCACTTCTCCAGCTACAAGGACGCCATCGGTGCGGGGATCGGAATTGTTTTTCAGGAATTCAGCCTAATTCCTGAACTCGATGCCGTGGATAATATTTTCCTCGGGCGCGAGATGCGGAACGCTCTCGGATTTTCCCGCAAAAACGACATGACGCGCATAGCGCAGGGAATTTTCGAGCGTCTGGGAGTGAAAACGCGGTTTGATGTGCCTGTTGCGCGTCTCAGTGTCGCGGAACAGCAGTTCGTGGAAATTGCGAAAGCCCTGTCGCTGGATGTGCAGGTTCTCATCCTCGACGAACCAACCGCGACCCTGACCCCGACGGAAGCCGAACTACTTTTCAACGTTATGCGACAGCTTCGGGATCAGGGGATCGGAATTTTCTTCGTGTCACATCATCTCGAAGAGATTTTCGAAATCTGCGACCGCATTACGGTGCTGCGTGACGGCGCCCATGTAGGCGTTCTGAAAACTGCCGAATGCACCATGGATCATCTGGTTGAGCGGATGGTCGGCCGAAAAATTGAGAATACGTTCCCGCCCAAGCCCGCCCTTCATACTGCCGAGCGCATTCTGGAAGCTGAAAACATTCGTTTTGCGAGTAACGGGCACCCCAACAGTTTCTACCTGCGAAAAGGTGAAATCCTCGGTTTCGCCGGACTTGTCGGCTCAGGCCGAACGGAAACGGCTCTGGCGTTGATTGGTGCACTGCCATGCCCCGGAAAAACGGTGCGGATTGAGGGCAGGGAAGTGTCGATGGGGAACCCGGCACAGGCTCTGCATCAAGGCATCGGGATTCTGCCGGAAAGCCGGAAAACCGAGGGACTGATCCTCGGCTTCAGCATTCGGGACAACATCTCCATCAACAACCTGCCGCAATATACCCGCCCGACCGGCACGATCGACACCGCGCGTGAGAAGCGGAAGACACAGGAACTGATGTCCGCGGTTCGCATCAAAGCCCCTTCGGACGAAACAACCGTAGTGAGCCTTAGTGGCGGAAATCAGCAGAAGGTTGTGATTGCGCGTTGGCTGAACCGGCGAAGCAAGATCCTGATCTTCGATGAGCCCACCCGCGGCATTGATGTCGGGGCCAAGGCGGAAATCTACACACTCATGCGGAACCTCACGGCAGAGGGATACGCCATCATCATGATCTCATCCGAGCTTCCAGAGGTCGTCGGAATGTGTGACCGCGTGGCCGTGTTCAGCCATGGCGTCATCACGGCAGTTCTGGAAGGGGATGCCATCAGTTCGGAAGAGGTAATGCGCCATGCAACAGCAAGCGTTAAAAAGTCCGCAGTCGATGCACTCTCTGCTTGAGCGTTACAGAGCGTCGAAGGTCGCACGTTCAACGGCGTTTCTCCCGGCGGTCGGACTGTTCGTGGTCGTGGCCTGCATGATCGCGCTCAACAGTCGTTTCCTGTCCTTTGGCAACCTCGAAAACGTCGCCAGACAGGTCTCGATCAACGCCATCATCTCCGTGGGCATGACCTTTGCCATTCTCACAGGCGGTATTGACCTCTCCGTAGGGGCCGTCATGGCCTTGGCGGGGACCATTACGGCTGGTCTTCTGGTGTCAGGACTTAATGCCGGCCTGGCCATTCTCGCCGGGCTGGGTGTCGGGGCGCTCTTTGGCGCAGGAAACGGATTGTGCATTGCCCGTCTCGGAATGCCGCCGATCATCGTCACTCTGGCATCCATGAGTATCGCTCGTGGGTTAGGGCTGATCTACACGAACGGCTATCCCATTTCGGGTCTTCCAGACTGGTTTGCGTTTATCGGCCGCGGGAAGGTTCTGGGAATTCAGACGCCCATTCTCATCATGCTGGTGGTCTATGCGCTGGCCTATCTGTTGCTCCAACGCATGCCGATTGGCCGCTACATTTACGCCATCGGTGGCAATGAAGACGCCGTCCGTCTCTCTGGCATCGATTCCCGAAAACACAAGATCATCGTTTACCTGATCGGCGGTTTTACGGCTGCTCTGGCTGGCGTTGTTCTCTCCTCCCGTCTCATGAGTGGTCAGCCGAATGCAGGCGTCGGCTTCGAGCTTGATGCCATCGCTGCCGTGGTGCTGGGTGGCACCTCAATTTCCGGCGGCCGTGGTTCCATCATCGGGACCCTGATCGGCGCCATGCTGCTGGGCGTCCTGAACAACGGGCTGAACCTGCTTGAAGTCTCCCCTTACGTTCAGAACGTCATCAAAGGCGCGATCATCCTCCTCGCAATTTTCATCAGTCGTCAGCGCGGCACAGCATCTGCACGCTGAGACAGAATCACAAGGTAGAGCATATGACACAGTCTCTTAAGGGCAAGATTGTTGCTATTACGGGGGCGGCTTCGGGCATAGGTCTCGAATGTGCCCGCTATCTCATCGAAGCTGGGGCGGTGGTCTATCTTCTGGACCGTGACGCCAAGGCGCTGGAAGAAAAGACGGCAGAACTCGGCAGCCAGGCTCATGCGATCATTGTCGATCTCTTCGACTACAAAACCGTAGATGCTGCGGTTGCGCAGATCGTTGAGGAGCAGGGCCGGATCGATGTTTTCCACGCCAATGCCGGCGCGTATGTTGGCGGTAATGTGTGGGAAGGCGATCCCGATAGCTGGGACTCGATGCTCCATCTGAACATCAATGCTGCTTTCCGCTCAGTCCGCGCCGTGCTGCCGCAGATGATGAAGCAAGAAAGTGGCGATATCGTTATGACCAGCTCGATTGCAGGCATGATCCCCATCATGGCCGAGCCGATCTACACGGCCTCGAAACACGCCGTACAGGCATTCGTACATACGGTTCGCCGTCAGGTTGCGAAGTACGGAATTCGTGTAGGTGCCATTCAGCCCGGCCCCGTGGTCACGCCTTTGCTGAAAGACTGGGATCAGGCGCGGCTTGAAGCCAACATCAAAGCGGGTGCCCTGATGGAAGCCAAGGAAGTCGCCGAAGCTCTGATCTTTATCCTGACACGTTCAAAAGGTGTCATGGTGCGTGATCTGGTCGTTCTGCCGCATAATTTTGATGCCTGAAGCGAAAGCGGGGTTTGCTGCTCACACCGTTAGTGAGCAGCGACTTTTTTTGCAGTCAGAACATTGCCCAGCGAAGCAATGACAATACACAGGACACCCACCCATCGCGCGGCAGACAAACCTTCTCCCAGGAAAATCCAGCCCGAAATGGCTCCCAGCATAGGCTCCATACTCAGCAGGATGCCAAGGTCTTTTGGTTTCAGACGGCGCATCGCCATCATGTCCAGAATATACGGGACAGCCGAAGACAGAACCGCCACACTCAGCGCCGCTCCACCTTGCCAGGGATGGGTGATGACAGTCGGAATTGTCGGGATGAGGCAGGGCAGTAACAGGATACCTGCTGTAGACATACCAAGAGTCGTGGCTTGTCCGGCATCCAGAACCTTACCCATCTGCGTACCCGTCAGGATGTAGACGATCCACCCGCATCCACTGAACAGTGCTGCACAGATCCCGAACAGATCCAGATGATGCAGAGTCCCCGTTACAGCCGTCGTCTCAGGTCGCAGCAACAGGTACAGACCGGTAATCACAAAGAGCGCCCAGCAGAGGTCCAGCCAGCGGCGTGACCCGGTCAGGGCGAGGGTCAGCGGGCCAGTGAACTCCAATGCTACCACGATGCCCAGCGGAAGCCGAACCAGTGCGACGTAGAAGCAGAAATTCATGACTGCAACGGACGCACCATAAGGCAACAGGAGCTTCCAGGCCGCAGGCGTCAGGGTCATGCGGGTGGGGCGCCAGATTGCCAGAAGGATCAGCGCCGCCATACAGACACGCAGTCCCACCATCCCGGTCGGGCCGAATAACGGGAAAAGCCCCTTGGCCAGGGTAGCCCCGATCTGGAAGGAAGAAATCCCCCCGATCAAAAGACCTACAGCCTTGAGTTGACCGTATTTTTCAACGGATTGCACACCGCTCTTCACATTCAGACGTCGAGATCTTCAACAGAACGGGCATGTTCCTGGATGAAGCGGAAACGAAGTTCCGGTTTGCGTCCCATCAGACTTTCCACGCGTTCGCTGGTGAGCGCCCGATCCTCGGGGGGGGCTATAACGCGCAAAAGAGTCCGGCGGGATGGATCCATCGTGGTTTCCTTGAGATCCTTCACAGGCATCTCACCCAACCCTTTGAATCGGGATACTTCCACCTTGGCGTTGGCCTTGAAATCCGCCTTGATCCGACGATCACGGTCCAGATCATCCATGGCATAAATCGTCTTTGCGCCATGCGTCAGGCGATAGAGCGGCGGTTGCGCCAGATGCAGATGACCATGACGGATCAGTTCCGGCATTTCACGATAGAAAAACGTCATGAGCAGGGAAGCGATATGTGCGCCATCCACGTCAGCATCCGTCATGATGATGACACGACCATAGCGCAGGCGGCTGATGTCGAAGGACGATCCCAGCCCACAACCCAGCGCTTCCGTCAGGTCGCGCAGTTCCTGATTCGCCCGTAGCTTGTCAGCCGTAGCAGACGCCACGTTGAGAATTTTGCCACGGAGCGGAAGAACGGCCTGTGTCTCACGATCACGCGCCTGCCGTGCGGAACCACCTGCGGATTCGCCCTCAACGAGGAACAGTTCTGTCTCGGAGGCATTTTCGCGCGTACAGTCGGTCAGCTTGCCAGGAAGGCGAAGCTTGCGAGTCGCACTCTTTCGGGCCGTTTCCTTGACCTCGCGGCGGCGCAGACGTTCTTCCGCGCGCTCGATCATAAAGGCCAGAAGATTGTCAGCCTGCTGTGGATTTCCACCCAGCCAGTGATCGATTCGATCCCTCAGTGCGCCCTCGACAAGGCGTGAGGCTTCCTGATTGGTCAGCTTGTCCTTGGTCTGTCCCTGAAACTGCGGATCGCGGATGAACACGGATAGTTTGGCCGCAACGGATCCCAGAACGTCCTCAGCCGTGATGGCTGCTGCCCGCTTGACCTTGCGCTGGTCGCCCCATGCCCGAAAGCCTTTGACGAGTGCCGCACGGAAACCCGCTTCATGTGTGCCACCCTGCGGGGTTGGGATGGTGTTGCAGTAAGAGACCAGAGACGCGTTGCCGCTCTCAAGGAAAGCGACTGCCCATTCTACCTTGCCGCCTGTCCGGCCATCAGCAGCAAGGGGAAGTTCTGCTTCACCCGCCCAAAGGGGTGTCAGAAGCGCCGGGTCCGGCCCCAGTTCAGCTGTCAGCGCATCTTCCAGCCCGTTCGGGAACTGGATCAGAGCCTCAGTAGGGGTTTCGTCACCGGTCTTGATAAGGTCCGGTTCACACTTCCACTGAATGGCCACACCACGGAACAATGCCGCCTTGGAGCAGCAGAGCCGATAGAGGCGCGCGGCGGAAAAATGGATAGTCCCGAAAATTTCCGGGTCCGGCGTGAAGCGGACCGTAGTGCCGCGGCGGTTCGGTGCATTGCCGACCTCAGCCAGCGGACCAAGGGGAATACCGCGTGAAAATTCCTGCCGATACAGCAGGCGATCCCGTGCGACTTCAACTTCCAGCTTTTCGGAAAGCGCATTGACAACCGAACTGCCAACACCGTGCAGACCGCCAGACGTGTCGTAGGCTTTGCCGGAGAACTTGCCACCCGCATGAAGCGTCGTGAAAATCACTTCAAGGGCGGATTTCTTGGGAAATTTGGGGTGAGGGTCGGTTGGGATTCCTCGACCATTATCCCGCACCATAAGAGTGCGTGGTCCTTCCAGCCGCATCTCAATGCTGCTGGCATGACCCGCCACGGCTTCATCCATGGCATTATCAAGAATTTCGGAAGCCAGATGATGATAGGCGTTATCATCCGTCCCGCCGATATACATTCCAGGGCGACGGCGTACGGGCTCCAGCCCTTCCAGGACTTCAATGTCCTGTGCGCCATACTCTGTGCCAGCAGCGTCCTTACGGCTTCTGGACGCCCTAGTGTTTCCTGCTTTGCCTGACTCGAACAGATCGCTCATGTCTGCGTTGTCGCCGCCCCGGTCCGGAACGTCAAGCGAACGCTTCCGGATGAGGCAGAACGACGATGTTTTCGCAGATCAGGCGCGATGCGTACGGCGCGTGGTGGTGCTCTTCGTCACACCATGGCGCGAACGGCGATCAACCGTGGCAGGGGCTGCACAGCTCTCATAGGAAGCAGGCTGCGCCACGTCCTTGGCTTCAGCGTAGTGAGCAAGGTCAGCACCCGTCTCAAGCGCATTGATTTCATCGAACATTGCTTCACGCTGCTCACAGAAGACCGTACCGGACTTCAGGCCGCCAAGAGACTGAACGTCGGCCAGCTGCGTGATGTAATCATCGTGCTCAGCCTGAGCGCGGCGCCCATAAGTCGTGCGGAAATAGCCATCCAGACGGCTTTCTGCATCCATCAGGGCCGGACGAAACTTGGCGACGAACGCATTGTAGCGGTCCTGGGCCTTGCAGGAGAGGGCCGTGACCATCAGCTCGGACTTCAGTCCGGCGACATCGAAAGCTTCATGAGCCGGGGAGTTGCCGCATTCTGCAGCAAAGGCTGAGGACGGATGAGCAGTAAGGAAGGTGGTGCAGGCCAGACCAGCACCCGCCAGACGGACGAAAGAACGACGGAAGAACGAAGACATCGACAGACTCCACAAGGCCGGGACATTTGGCCGGAAACAGACAGACAGCATAATCCGGGCTTGCGGCCCGCGGAAGATGAAACTCAATGTGAGAAACATTCAGCAAACCATTTACCTGCAACATAATTTCGTGGCGGAAAATGGGCATGACCGTACTCAACTGTAATTTATTGCTCCACGGGCATAAAAAGCCGTCAAAGTGCTTTTCCTGACGGTTGACAGTCTTTCACCCCGCTTCGTCCTGTTCTACATCCGAACGTCTGTCTTGCCGCGGGAAGCGCGGCATCATCTGTCACGAGCGTTGGAGTTGACCGTGCGCCTGCGAGGTTCCGTCGTTACCCTGGGATCGGCTTTTGCCCTTTCCATGCTTCTTTCCGGTTGTGCCCAGCAGCCGATCGTCCAGCGCTCTGTGGCTCCGAATCCTTTTGGATATCAGAAGGTCTCCGCAGTCTGTCACGTCTCGCCAGTAACCACTGCGGCAGATGGGACGATGAGCGTGAACATGACAGTCCGTAGCGATGACGGCCTGTGCGCAATTTCCGTCCAGAAGCCTGGCACCGGCAGCTATGCCTCCTTTGGCGTGAGCCCCGCACCGGAACACGGCAAGGCTTTCCTCTATAATTATGATGGCCGTACCTACATCAACTACACTCCAGCCACCGCTTATGCCGGTGCGGATACGTTTACGGCAGAACTGATCCCGGGTGGCGGCAAGAAGCGCGAGCATCTTGTGGTGCATGCGACAGTCGATGCAACGGGTGTGGTTGTTGCCAAGCCTGCTGTTGCCGCTCCGACGCCGAAAGCAGCAACCTCCACCAAGAAGACTGCGGTTCGGCACACGACAGCCCGCCGCAAGAAGTAAGACGCCTGACGTCCTGGAAAAGCGAGGGTTCTGCCCTCGCTTTTTTTTGTATCCTGTTTTGAAGACACCATAAAAAAAGCCCTGCCTTTTTACAAAGGCAGGGCTTTTGTCGTCTGGTCTGGCTGGAAATTTACTTGAAGTCGATTTCCACACGGCGGTTCTGCGGTTCACGGGCGTTCGGGCCAGTCGCGACCAGAGGATGCGCCTCACCGTATCCCTGCGTCACGATCAGGCCAGCCGCGACACCGTCACGGATCAATTCTGCCTTCACATTTTCAGCACGACGCTTCGACAGAGCCAGATTATAGGCCTGTCCACGTGGGCCCGGCTGTGCAGCAGAGCTGTCCGTATAACCGTTGACCTCAATATGCGTGATCTGCGTTGCGGTGGAGTTCTTTGCAGCCTCTGCAACAACAGATTTTGCGCGATCGCTCAGAGCCGCCGAATCCCAGTCAAAGAACACGAGATAGGTTCGTGTCGGAGCGGGCGCAGGAGCGGCGATCGGGGCAGGCGCCGGAGGGGCTGGCGGCGGAGCAGGATTGAACTCGTAACGCAGGCCCAGCATCAGGGAATGGTTGAAGTCCGTCCGTGTATTCCGGTTGCCTTCAGAATAGCCGTAAGCCTGCTTGTGATCCCAACCACCATAAACGCCGGTAGCTGTCGCGTGGTGTCCGTTCGGCCCGAGCAGGGAATAGAAACGATACTCCGTCGTGGCGGATAGGCCAACAACCCACGGAACCGGGAAAGACAGACCGAAAATGCCCTGATAGGCGAAGTTGCCCGCCGTGCCGCCAGTATGCTGATCGAATGCGCCGTTCGGTGCCCGGACATAGGTGTTCATGGCCTGCCAGCCGTAACCGATACCTGCACCGAAGTACGGATAAACCCAGGACTGGCCGATATCCATGTCGAACAGCGCGTTGGCCATCACGCCGTACTGCTGCTGACGTCCCCCGACGGAAGACGGGAACAGGCTGCTGCGGAATTGCTGGAGGCGATTGTTGCGGTAATTGCCTTCAACTTCGACACGGAAGCCGTTCCCAAGACCCCAGCCAACACTTCCGATTCCCGTGACGCCTGCCTGATAATGGTCGCGACCGCTCGGGAAAACAGGAGAAAGACGGACCGTCTGATCCTGATTGAAGCTCGCGCCTCCTGCACCTGAAATATACAGGCCCTTAACGGGCTGGGCCTGCGCAGCCCCCATGACCAGCATCGATACGCCAGCAGTGAGCCCGGCCCGGGCAAGCCAGGTTCTGACAACGGATCGCTGCATCATGTCATTTCTCTCCAACCAACCCAATTGAAAGTCTTCTTGCTGAAAGTGCCGGGAATGGCAACGCGCACCAGTTCTTAATGGCTGACGCAGAAGTTTCACAGTGGGCAGGTTCGTTGCTCACTGTGTCTTCCGTCCCACAGTTCAGTGCATGACGTCCAGATCGGCACGGCGCGACCCCAGTGTTCGTTCCAGCGGAGTCTCTACAGTCCGAACTTCAAGCTCGATCAACCAGAGGTCTGGATCATACCGGCGTTGACGTTCCAGATATTCCTCCAGACCGGATTTCTGAACATCGGCGCGAACCCAGTCAGAGCCGTTTTCCCGCAGGACAGCAATATTGTCCTCCCGGTCTCGCAGAACAATCAGAACAGCTCCGGCGTCTTCATCGCCTTTTTTCAGAACCATGGCGGACGTTCCATCCGAGGAAATACGACGGATAACGGCGCGGACCCAAAGTCCTGTTTTCAAACGTGCACCCATGAAAATATCTCGTCCATTCCTGAAAAATTTAATGCAGAGGTGCGGTGTTCTCGTCAGGAACAGCCTCTAGGGCTGCTTTGTATGCCGTTGCAGAAGACAGCAGGAACCGCGCCGTGTCCATGTCTGCATCCGTCCCGATCGCCGCCGGACAATGACGTCTTATGTCAAGAATCCGGGAAACCGGGACCGGATAGCGGGCCGCCCTTGCCATTTGCACGGCAGCCGCCTGAGGAGCCGTTCCTCCCTTAAGGGTAGCAAGCTGTCCGTGCAGATCGTCGCCTCCTCGCGAAGTACACACCTGAGGCATGATGCCCAGCCCCTGAATGGGCCATCCAAGTGGGGCCTGATTCCGGCTCCAGGTAACAAACAGCTCCCCACCATTCGGCATCTGCCCAATGACCTGAACCAGCCCCTTGCCCAGAGTTTCGCTTCCCACCACAACAGCCCGACGGTGATCCGAAAGGGCCGCCGCAAGAATTTCAGCCGCACTGGCCGTTCGCCCATCGACCAGAATGACAATCGGTGCACCGCTGGTCATGTCGCCACCCTGAACCGCCCAGATATGGTTGGCCTGAGGATCTCGTCCATGCGTGGTGACTGCAACACCATGATCAAGGAACAGGGCCGCTGCCGTCACAGCTTGCTGAAGCACCCCACCCCGATCTCCACGCAGATCAATGATGACTCCTGCAGGCCGTTTCAGGGGTGTTTTTGCTCTGGCAGAAGACTGTCCGTCAGGCGTCTCGTCTTCAACCACCTGATCGAGATACTGGCTGATCTCCTCGGCTGTCTGGATCGAAAAAGACGTGATCCGGAGAAGGGTATAGGGACCATCCGTCGAAGCAAAAACCGTCTCAGGTGGAACCTGTGCCCGACGCAGTTTCAACGTCGCAGGACGCTGCCCATGAGAGGCGAGCGCCAGAGAAATGGACGTACGGTCTTCGCCCTCAAGCCAGCTCTGAACAACTTCAGGAGACTGACCTCGGGTAGATCGTCCGTTCACGGCGATCAACCGCTGACCCGTGTCCACGCCTGCTTCCCAGGCTGGTCCATTCGCATTGACAGCCGTCACGATGATCGCATGGCCCTTTGCCCCAAGCGTCAGGCCAACGGTGCCACTCTGGCCGGTCCGTTTGGTGCGGTCAGCAATGGCTGGGGTGGGGCCCAGATACCGCGAATATGGGTCCATATGGTTGAATAATTCATCAAAAAATCCCTGAAGGAGCGCATCAGCCCCTGCATCGCGGATCGTTGATGAGTGTTCCCAGGCTGACTGCATGGCCGCAGTCACAAGATCTGACCAGCCTGACCGGCTTTCATCCGCAGGAAAGATCCGTTTGAAAAGCAGGGTCTGACCCTGCGTAATCGTCAGTGTTTCGGGAATATGCTGCTTGTCATGATCTTCTGCCGGATTGTCCGTTACGGCAATCGTCGGGTCGATTGCTGTCAGGCCATCCAAGCCCCAAATGCAGAATTCGCGCGGCGAATGAGCCTCAAGGGTTCTGGGACCAAGAAAGCCCAAAGCCGCAAAAAGAACGTCCCGGGTCATTCCTGTAGAGAACGCCTGATTTGTGGAAGGTACTATCGCGGATGTCGATGCGGTACCCTGCGCCCAGCCATGATGAAAAGACGTTCCCGCTGCCAGAACTGTCAGACCAAGGACAAGAGTCCTACGCCGCGTCGTTGAACAGAACTGCGACAGAAACAGGGAAAAGTAGCGTGCGGCGTGGCGCAAGAACGGGGTCCTCGAAGGCGGGTCAGCAAAAGCGCTTTTTCAGCCCTTCCATCATGAGACCACGCCACAAACTTTAGCCCCGGTAAAGACACACAGAAGACATTGTTCAGGAGAGTGCAGCCGGGTCACACCCTCCTGAAGAAAGAGGTCAGGCCCCGGAGGCTGGGTCTGCCGCCGTTTTCCGTTTCTTCGTTGCAGAAGTGGTTGTTTTCGTGGCCTTGGAAGTTTTTGTCGTGGCGCGCTTTGTTGTCTTTTTAGGCGCCGCGTCCTCAGAAGTTGCATCTGTCGCAGCAGATTTTTTGCTTCTCGTCGTTTTGGCTGCGGCTTTCTTGGCTGGACTCTTTTTTGCTGCACCTTTCAGGGGCTTTCCCTTTTCGGCCAGCAACGCCACAGCCTCATCCAGAGTCACGTCATCCATACTCTGGTCCTTGGGCAGGTTGGCAATCAATTGGCCATGCTGTGCATAAGGGCCAAAACGGCCCTTGCGGATCATGACCGGTTCGCCATCCTTCGGATGCGCGCCCAGATTGCGAATGGACGCCAGCTTCTTCGCCAGACTGTCCACAGCGCGGTTCAGGCCAACGGTCAGGACATCATCGTCCTTGTCCAGCGTGCCGTAAATCGCACCCATCTTCACATAAGGCCCAAAGCGGCCCAGACCAGCTTCAATCTTCTCGCCGGTCTCCGGATGAAGGCCGACAAACCGGGGAAGGGAAAGCAGTCCCAGAGCCTGTTCCAGCGAGATGGTATTACCATCCAGCCCCTTGGGAATGGTCGTCCGCTTCGGCTTGGCCTTCTTGTCTTCCGGGTTTGGCTCGCCCTTTTGGATATAAAGCCCCCATGGCCCCCGGCGAACAGTGATGTCTTCGCCACTTTCCGGGTCCTGACCCAGAATCTTCGGACCATCGCTGAGACCTTCAGCATCTCCATCGTCCGCAATCAGACGGCGTGTGAACTGACAGGTCGGGTAGTTGGAGCAGCCGATGAAGGCTCCAAACTTGCCAAGACGCAGCCCCAGACGACCCGTACCACAAGATGTGCAGACACGGGGATCCGACCCGTCTTCCTTGGGTGGAAAGAAATGGGCGCCAAGATCTTCGTCCAGAGCGTCAATGACGTCTGAGATCTTGAGATCCTTGGTCTGGGCCACAGCAGCAGAGAAATCCTGCCAGAACGCTGCCATGACATCATGCCAGTCTGCCCGTCCGCCGGAAATGTCATCAAGCTGCTCTTCGAGAGAGGCCGTGAAGCCCGTATCGACGTACCGTTCAAAGAAGGACGTCAGGAACGCTGTCACCAGCCGCCCGCGATCTTCCGGCATGAAACGCTTTGCGTCCATGCGGACGTAATTGCGATCCCGCAGAACCCCCAGAACAGACGCGTAGGTGGACGGACGACCAATCCCGATCTCTTCCATCTTCTTGACGAGAGATGCTTCAGAGTATCGCGGCGGTGGCTGCGTGAAGTGCTGCTCGGCATCCACACCTGTGGTGGAGACGCGATCCCCTTCCTTCATCGGCGGAAGAAGCTTGCCATCCTCTTCTTCGGACTTCGTATCGTCCCGGCCCTCGATGTAAAGCTTCAGGAAGCCATCAAACGCGATTGTCGAGCCTGTAGCGCGTAGCAACGTCTGGCCGCTTGCATCTGCCAGCGTCACGGCGACCTGATCCAACTCCGCAGACTGCATCTGGGAGGCTACAGCGCGCTTCCAGACCAGTTCATAAAGTCGCTTCTGCTCAGGAGAGAGGGCATGAGAAACCTGGGCAGGCGTCCGGAAAACATCCGTCGGGCGCACGGCTTCATGCGCTTCCTGAGCGTTCTTGGCCTTGGTGGAATAGGCACGCGGATAGTCAGGAACGTACTCGTCTCCGAAAGCCTTGCCGATATGTCCTCGGATTGCCCCGATGGCTTCCTTGGCCATCGTGACACCATCGGTTCGCATATAGGTGATGAGACCGATCGTCTCACCGCCCAGATCCACACCTTCATAGAGCTGCTGGGCCGTACGCATTGTTGTCTGGGCGCTCATGCCCAACTTGCGGGAAGCTTCCTGCTGCAACGTGGAGGTTGTGAATGGCGGGGGTGGGTTCCGCTTCGTCCGCTTGCGCTCAACGGATCGGACCGTGAACTGACCGGCCTGCACAATATCGCGGGCTTCAAACGCCAGTGTCTCATTATTGAGATCGAACTGGTCCAGCTTGTTGCCCTTGAGATGCGTTAGCCGCGCCTGAAAGGCCGCCTTGGCGGGTGTGTTGAAGCCACCGGTGACGGTCCAGTATTCCTTGGGACGGAAGACTTCGATCTCCGCTTCACGCTCACAGATCAGCCGCAACGCCACAGACTGCACACGGCCAGCGCTCTTGCTGCCGGGCAGCTTGCGCCACAGAACCGGGGACAGCGTAAAGCCCACAAGGTAGTCCAGCGCGCGGCGAGCCAGATAGGCGTCAATCAGCGGTTGGTCCAGTTCACGCGGACCAGCCATGGCGGCCGTAACGGCGGCTTTCGTGATTTCGTTGAAGGTGACGCGATGGACGTCGATTCCCTTCAAAAGCTTCTTTTCTTCCAGAACGCTGCGGACATGCCAGGAAATGGCTTCTCCTTCGCGATCCGGGTCAGTAGCCAGATAGAGGTTTTTGGCTCCTTTGAGCGCCTTGGCGATGGCCGCGATCTGTTTGGAGCCACGGTCGTCCGTTTGCCAGCTCATGGCAAAGTTCTCGTCCGGGCGGACGCTGCCATCCTTTGGCGGCAGATCCCGCACGTGACCGAAGGAAGCCAGAACGGTAAACCCGCTTCCCAGATACTTGTTGATCGTCTTGGCCTTTGCCGGGCTCTCGACTACCACAACGTCTGTCATTGCCACTCCGGTTTTCCGCGTCACTTCCTGTTCGGCTGTAACGCCACGCGCCCGCCGGGCACGAACTCAACGACGCCTCCAAGCTCAAGCTCGGTAAGCACCGACAGTACTGCCGAAATGGAGAACTGGCAGCGGCGCACCACCTCGTCAACTGTTACCGGTATCACAGAAAGCAGCGGGAGCACTTTTTCAAGGACCAGATCAGGGTCTTCCCATGGCTCTGACGCGTCCATGCCCCACGCGGCATAAGGTTCTGAAAAGCCTTGGAAAAGAGCGGTGTTCTGCTGGTTTTGCCTCCACGGTGGAAGGAGGGGGTCGGGGAGTTCCGAAGGCAGGCACGAAAGAATATCCTGCACATTTTCCGTGAGCGTCGCGCCCTGTCTGAGCAGATCATTCCCTCCACGAGAGCGCGGATCGAGCGGCGAGCCGGGAACAGCGTAGAGTTCACGGCTGTAGGAAATGGCCAGACTGGCCGTAATCAGCGTGCCAGAATGGAGGGCCGCTTCCACCACAACGCACCCCAAAGAAATCCCCGCAATCAGCCGGTTCCGGCGCGGGAAATGTCTGGCCTGGGGGATCGTTCCCAGCGGCGCTTCCGTCACGACGCACCCGCGTTCCGCAATGCCGGCCTGAAGTTTCGCATTTTCCGGGGGATAGACATGATCCAGCCCTCCGGCGACGGCCGCCGTTGTCAGGCCCGGATAAAGCGCCGCCTCATGAGCAGCCGAATCGATGCCGCGTGCCAGACCGGATACAACGCAGATGCCCGAGTCTGCCAGTTCGGCAGCAAGGCTTTCCGCCATGCGAATCCCTGCTGCGGACGCATTTCTTGCGCCAACAATGCCAACTGAACGCAGCGATAGCTTGGCAGGGTCACCCTGAACAAACAGGACAGGCGGCGCATCCTTGATAAAGGACAGCATCAAAGGGTAGTCCGCATCGCCTCGAATCAGAACGTCTCCGCCCATGCGATGCAGGGCTTCGACTTCAGAAGCCATCTGGGCAGCAGAAGGAATAACCGGAAGATCAAGCCGTCCAGCCTGACGCATCCGTTCTGGAAGCGCCTCGACCGCTGCCGTCGGACTGCCATACTGACAAAGCAGTCGGGAAAAATTGATCGGCCCAACGCCAGGCGTCCGGGCAAGCCGCATCGCGTCGAGTCGGTCCTGATCAGACATCCGGAACGGAGGAGCGGAAAACGTCGTCATGTTTTCGCTCCTACCCAATAATCCTTAACGATCCCTTAAAGTCAGGAAGATTTCGTTTTTGCGTTTACGCGCGGTTCATTGCCCGTCAGCAGACGAACAATATTGCTGTAATGGCGAACCCAGATCAGCAGCGCGATGAGAGCTGTTGCAACCGGAATCGGGGCATTTACGCTCTGATTCTTCATCACCACCATCAGGATGGGAGCCACAAGAAAGGCGGACAACGCTCCGGCTGAGGAAATCCGGCTCAGACGCGCCACAACCAGCCAGACAACGCAGCAGGCCACACCGACAGGCCAGCTCAGAACCCAGATCGCTCCAAGGCCAGTCGCCACACCTTTACCCCCCCGGAACCCAAGCCAGACCGGGAAGCAGTGTCCGACCACCACAGCGACAGCCGCCACGGCCATTGCCAGTGAAGGCTGATCGCTGCCGAGTCGGAGAGCCAGAAACACCGCCAGCGCACCTTTGAGGGCATCCAGCAGCAGCGTTGCGGCAGCCAGTCCCTTGCGTCCGGTGCGTAGCACGTTCGTCGCGCCGATATTGCCGGACCCGATCTGGCGGATGTCTCCGCCGCCAGTGGCCGCTGTGAGGATCAGCCCGAAGGGAATACTGCCAAGGCCATAGGCAATCGCAGCGATCAGGAGCAGGCTCGGATAAGGCAGCGTCATGCCAGACCCTCAGCCGTGAAAACCTCAACACCACGACGGAAGGTCCGCAGTACGCGGCCTGTCAGCTTCTGGCCATCGAATGGCGTATTCTGGGCACGCCCCGGTAGTTCGCCAGCACGAACTTCCCAGACTGCTTCCGGATCGAACAGACAGAGATCCGCATCCTGACCAACGGCCAGCGTGCCGGCTGAAATCCGCAGCAGGGAGGCCGGGGCACAGGTAACAAGGCGCAGAGCCTCGATCAAAGGCAGGCCAGCGCCGAGAGTAACACCAAGAAGCGTAACCAGCCCTGTTCCGCCCGCACGAGCCTGTGCAAAGGGGAGGCGCTTGTCGTCCGCATCGGCAGGAGCATGGTCGGAAGCTACCGCATCAATTGTTCCATCCGCCAATGCTGCACACACAGCAGCCCGATCCGATTCGGAGCGAAGAGGCGGAGAGAACTTCGCGTAGGTGCGGAAATCCCCGATGTCTTCTTCTGTCATCGCGAAATAGGGCGGGGCCGTATCGCACGTCACCTTGATGCCGCGTGCCTTGGCGCCCCGGATCAGGTCCAGCCCTTCCGCGGTGGAAACATGGGCGAAATGCAGACGGGCACCCGTCATTTCCGCCAGACGCAGATCACGGGCAATCATGATCGCTTCAGCGGCGGCCGGAACCTGTGGCAGCCCCAGACGAACCGCTAGTGCACTCGCGGTCGCACAGGCGCCCTTTGCAAGAGAAGGCTCTTCCGGATGTTGCACAACCAGCGCATCGAGAAAGCGGGAATAGGACAGCAGATTGCGCATCTGCTTGGCATCCGCGATAGCACGCGTGCCATCCGTGAACGCCACGGCCCCCGCGTCCTGCAACAGACCCAGCTCCGCCATGTCTCCGCCCTCGCAGCCACGCGTCAGCGCCCCGTAAGGGTGGATGGAGACCATGCCCGTCTCTTCACCGCGCACTTTCAGAAGATGCACCAGAGCCGGATTGTCGATTGCCGGAGACGTGTTGGGCAAAACGGCCATGGTGGTGATTCCACCCGCCACAGCAGCCCGCGCGCCTGACTTGACGCTCTCACGGTATTCAAAGCCCGGCTCGCCCAGGGCCACTCGCATATCCACAAGTCCAGGGCACAGAACGGCACCCTGACCATCAATCACGCATGCCCCTTCAGGCGTCTCCGGGCTGTCGATAGCGGCAATACGGCTATCTTCAACCGTCAGGCGTCCTACGCTATCCCGACCGGAGGCAGGGTCAATCAGGCGGACATTCTCAAAAACAGTTATCGTCATAGTGGCATCCGTGCCCGGGACAGGCGATCCAGAACGGCCATACGCACAGCCACACCCATTTCCACCTGCTCGGCAATCACGCTCTGGTCCGAATCGGCAACATCAGAGGCAATCTCGACGCCCCGGTTCATGGGGCCGGGATGCATGACCAGCGCACCGGGGTTCGCCAGTGCCAGACGACGCCGATCCAGCCCGAAGAACCGGAAATACTCTCGGGAACTGGGGACAAGGCCAGCGCCCATACGCTCCTTCTGAAGGCGCAGGGACATCACGACATCTGCGCCTTTCAGGGCCTCATCCATGTCTGAATACAGCGTGACATTGCCAAGTTCTGCCATTGCAGATGGCAACAGCGTCGGTGGTCCAACCAAACGCACCGAGTTTCCCAAAGCAGTCAGAAGGTGGATGTTGGATCGTGCCACACGACTATGACCAACGTCGCCGCAGATCGCGATTGTCAGACCTTCCAGACGCCCGAAATGGCGGCGGATTGTCAGGGCATCCAGCAGGGCCTGCGTAGGATGCTCGTGTGTACCATCGCCAGCATTCACAACGCTGGCTTCGACTTTTTGGGACAGCAGGGCCGGTGCACCGGACTGACCATGACGTACGACCAGAAGATCGCAGCGCATGGCATTCAGCGTGGAGGCCGTATCCAGCAGCGTCTCGCCCTTGTTCACCGAACTGGTGGCGACCGTCATGTTGATGACGTCCGCCCCAAGGCGTTTGCCTGCCAGCTCGAAGCTGGTGCGGGTTCGGGTGCTGTCCTCAAAGAACAGATTGATGACCGTCCGGCCCCGCAGCGCTTCACGCGGTGCGGAACGGGAACGGCTCAGGAGCGCATAGCTCTCCGCCAGATCGAGGAACGGGGTGATCTGCCCCGCTGTCAGCCCCTCGATTCCCAGCAGATGCCGGGGGACGGATGGCCGCTCAGGCACTGAGCACGCTCGCAATACGGGCCAGAACTTCATCACGGCCAAGAGCCGCCAGCGTCAGATCAATGCCCGGAGACGTGGTGGACCCTGTCATGGCCGCCCGGAGCGGCTGGGCTACGGAGCCAAGTTTCAGCTCGTTCTTTTCGGCATAGGCGCGAAGAGCGCCGTCGATGGCTTCCGCCGTAAAGTCTGGCAGTTCGGCCAGATCATGCCCAACACCTTCAAGGACCTTGCGGCCGTTCTCGTCCAGAAGCTTCTCAGCTTTGGGCGTGAAGGTCAGGGGCAGGGTGAAGCCTGCGAAGGCTGCGTTATCCGTCAATTCGACCAGTGTCTTGGCGCGTTCCTTGAGGCCAGACATCATGGCCAGAACCCGGGCACGTGTGCGGTCATCCGCAACAACGCCTTCACGGCCCTGCAGACGCTCCATGACGTCATTGGTCAGACGCTCATCATCCGCCTGACGCATCCAGACGCCATTGAGATGCGCCAGCTTTACATAATCCATGCGGGACGGGGAACGACCGACGCCATCCAGATCGAACAGCTTGATCTGCTCTTCGCGGGACAGGATTTCCGCGTCACCATGACCCCAGCCTAGACGCAGCAGGTAGTTGCACAGGGCTTCTGGCAAATAGCCTTCCTCGCGGAAGTCCACGACGGACTGCGCGCCGTGACGCTTGGACAACTTCGCGCCATCCGGGCCGTGAATCAGCGGCAGATGAGCGAACTGCGGGAGATCCCAGCCCATGGCGCGGTAGATCATGGCCTGACGGAACGTGTTCGTCAGATGGTCGTCACCGCGCATGACGTGGGTGATGTTCATGTCATGGTCGTCACAGACCACGGCGTGCAGATAGGTCGGCGTGCCGTCGGAGCGCAGGATGATCAGATCATCCATTTCTACGTTGGCGACACGAACTTCGCCCTGCACCAGATCCTTGATGACGGTCTCGCCCTCACGCGGCGCCTTCAGGCGCACGACGTAAGGCGCACCTTCCGGCGCTTCGGATGGATCACGGTCACGCCATGTGCCGTCGTAACGGGGCGGACGCTTCTCGGCCATGGCCTTCTCGCGCATGGCGGTCAGTTCTTCGGGCGTGCAGTAGCACTTGTACGCCTGACCCTTGGCCAGCAGTTCCAGTGCCACTTCCGTATGACGGTCCTGTCGGGCGGACTGGAAGACGGGTTCCTCATCCGCTGTGATCCCCATCCAGGCAAGACCATCAAAGATCACGTCCACAGCGCGTTGCGTGGAGCGTTCCTTGTCGGTGTCCTCGATCCGCAGGAGGAACTCACCGCCATGGTGGCGGGCGAAGAGGAAATTGAACAGGGCAGCGCGGGCGTTGCCGACATGCAGCAGGCCCGTGGGCGAGGGTGCAAAGCGCGTACGGATCGTCATGCGGCTCTCATATCACGCTCGTGCGGGAGGGGCTATCCGCATCATTCTGGGATGATTTGTGTCGTTGTTTTTCTGGAGTGTGCAGTCAGGTGTCACAAGGCTGTTACATACAGGACATCCCTGCTTTTCAAGCGGGTGTGATTTCCTGCACCGCTCGTCGGGTCCCTATCCTGAGGGCAGGATTTTCAACAGTGGCCGAGCTGGAGGCGAGCATGGACAGGCGTGATTTCAATGTGATGCTGGCCGGCATGGGCCTGACGATGGGACATGGCCGCATCCGCAAGGCCTCCGCCAGCACAGCCCGTGTTGAAGCTTTCACACTTCACAGCAACGACTGGGTGCCTAACAACTCCCGTCTGCCTGTCATCGTGTATCGCAACGCCCTGGAGGCTGGATCGGGGCGTGAGAGCGTATACGAGGATCTGTTCAACCGGAATGGCTGGCCCTCCCGGTGGCGGAACGGCGTCTATGCCTTCCATCATTATCACAGCCTTGGCCACGAAGTTCTTGGTTTTTCCAATGGCTCGGCCCGACTAATGCTAGGTGGCCCCTCAGGCAGAACCGTGGACGTGCGGGGAGGAGACATCGCGCTTCTTCCGGCTGGGACAGGTCACTGCAATCTAGGCTCCGATGCCGATTTTACCGTGATCGGTGCGTACCCCCCTGAGCAGGACTTTGACATCCTGCGCGCTGCGCCCACGCCCGAACAGCTTGCACGGATCCAGTCCCTGCCATTCCCGATGACAGACCCTGTGCAGGGTAAAAGCGGCGCACTCTCACGCGAGTGGCACCCTTCATGAGAAGCTTCCCGCTCCGAAGACGCCCCTTCCTCGCTGCTGTTGCAGGACTGGCTGCCGTCAGTGGAACGGCAATGGCCGATTCGCCTCGGCCGTTACCGAAAATCGGTATTATTGGCGCTGGTCAGGTTGGGCGGACTCTGGCGACGCTCTGGGTGCAGGCTGGCTATCAGGTCATGGTTTCTGCCAGAACACTGGCAGATTCAACGACACTGGCCGCGTCGCTGGGATCACTGGCCTCCGCAGGGACACCCGCGCAGGCGGCGGCTTTCGGATCAATCGTTGTTTTGGCTGTTCCCTATGGAGCCATTCCGGCTCTGGGGCGTGATCTGAACAGAACACTGACCGACAAGGTCGTGATTGACGTCGCCAACCCTTATATCGGGCGTGATGGATGGATCGCAGATGTGGCATTGCGGGATGGGGCAGGCGTTACAACTCAGCGCTACTTTCCGTCCGCACATATCGTGCGGGCTTTCAACTCCATCGACATGGTCTCGCTGCGTGCCGAAGCGCACCGGCCAGACCCGAAACTGGCCGTTCCCATCGCAGGGGACGATACAGCGGCAGTATTGCAGGTCAAAGACCTTGTTTATGCCGCTGGACTCGATCCAGTTGTGACAGGTGGTCTGGCCACAGCAAAACTGTTCCAGCCGGGCAGCACGGGCTTCGAACTGGAACGTGATGCTGCTGGTCTTCGAAGTGCACTGCACCTTCATCATTAAGAGATGCTGAAAACACGCGCGCCTGACGAACGAAAATCCGTTACGGTCGCGCCGTGCCCAGTCCTATTCACTCTGACGATCCTTTTCTACCTGAGGAAAACACGTTCTTTCCTGTGCCAGAGGGCAGCTATCCGCCTGTCTCTGGGTTTGAGCGGATCATGGCGGAGCAGGGACGACGCCTGTTCGGGTGGCTTCCGGTTGTAATGGCCCTGGGTGCTCTTGCTTTTCTCATTCCCCGTTTCACACCGCCAGCCTGGCCTGCTTTGATCGGCTTCGTGATGGCGGGAGCAGGAGGGTGGTTTTTCCGGACCCAGCCTCTTTTCCGCTTTGGGGCGTTTCTGCTTCTTGCGCTCACAGGTGGGTATCTCGATGCCGCATGGCAGACGAAACGCCAGTCACCAATGCCTGCCCTTCCCACGCACGCTACAATTCTCACGGGGCGCGTTCTTGCTCTGGAAAGTCTCCCTCCCCATTCCGATGACGACGAGGGAGGGCGGCGGATCATTCTGGCTCACGCCACATTCGACACGCCCGTAGATGCCGGAATGGCACCGCTTAAACGAACGCTCAGGCTGAAACTCCGGGACGATGATCCTGCCTCTCCCCAACCCGGAAGCCTCATCCAGATCCGAGCCATGCTCCGGCCTCCATCTTCACCCTCTTTCCCCGGAGGACGCGACCTTCAGCGGGAAGCATGGTTTTCCGGGACCGCAGGAAGCGGATATGCGCTCGGGCAACTGAGTATTCTGAACAGTCAGTCTTCATCCCGTCTGGAAACACTCCGGGAGAAGACCGCAGCCCGAATTGAAGCGATACTTCCCGGTCAGACGGGTGCCATCGCTGCCACTCTGCTTGTCGGCGAAACCGGGCTCATTAATGCCACAACCCGACAGGAATTTTCCGCTTCGGGTCTGGCTCATCTTCTTGCCGTTGCAGGTCTGCATCTGGGGCTGGTCATGGCGGCCGTTGCAGTGTCTGTCCGCGCCCTTTTGACGGCATCCGAACGCCTCGCCCTCTACTGGCCTTGCCGTGAAATCGCGGCTTTGGCAGGGCTGACAGTGGGCGTTGGGTATGTCCTGCTGACTGGCGTGCACCTTCCAAGCGTCCGGGCGCTGGGCATGGCGGTTCTGGTTACGCTGGCCTTGCTGACGGGGCGGCGCGTTCTGTCCATGCGGTCTCTAGCTATCATCGCGCTCGCCATTCTGCTGGTCTCGCCGGTATCGGTGCTGGATGTGTCCTTCCAGATGTCCTTCGCTGCCGTGATGGGTCTGATTGCGGGGTACGAAGCTCTTCGCGAACCCCTCACGAGGCTAAGAGGCGAGGGAGGAGCGGGGCGTGTCATCTTGTCACACCTGACGGCTCTGTCCCTGACAAGTCTGCTCGCAGGGTTGGCAACGCTCCCTGTCAGCATGGCGCATTTCGGGGCCTTCCAGCCGTGGTTCGTTCTGGCAAATCTTCTTGCGGTCCCAATGGCGGCCGTCTGGATCATGCCTGCCGGATTGATCTCCCTGCTGCTCATGCCGATCCATGCCTCCGCGCTCCCATTGACCATCATGGGGTGGGGCATCCAGATCGTTCAACGCATCGCCAGAACCGTCGCCGCGTTTCCGCTGGCGCATGAGCCCGTGCCTCATATGCCCGGCTGGGCACTGCTCACCGTTCTCTTAGGGCTGTGCCTGCTCTGCCTTTGGAAAGGATGCGCGCGCCTCGCCGGACTTGCACCAATTACAATAGGATTGCTCTCAATCTGGCTGGTGCCTCGACCGGACATTTTGGTCTCGTCTGATGCTGGCCTGATCGCTGTTCGGGCAGACGGCGTTCTGCAAGCTGGTCCTTACAGCAGTCTGGAACGCCTGACCTTGCAGGACTGGCAGCAGGCTCTGGCACTTCCGGCGGGGAGCTTGCCTCCAGACTGCCTGAAGAGCCTTTGCCGCATGACTGTCAAAGGACAGACACTTCTTCTGCGGACCAAAGATCCGTCAGACGGAGCAATTCCGCCCTCTGCGCAGGATTGTCAGGGCGTGAGTCTGCTCATCAGTGCATCGCCCGCCCGGACTGCCTGCCCCGGCGTCCCGTTCATCGACCGTTTCTCTGTCTGGAGGAATGGGGCCTATGCCGTGTCTCTCCGCCACGGCGCGCCTGTCCTGATCTCGGATCGAAGCTGGCGGGGAGACCGGCCATGGGTGCCAGCCGTTGGCTCGCATGGAATGCCCAACCTACCACTGGCTCAGGCGGAATAAGTTCAGATCAGGCCGCTTCTTTGGTTCGTGGTGGTGTGAGACGCTTGTCTGGGTACAGGCACCATTGGGTTGCCGGGCAGCGCCAGCATTCAGGCGCGCGAGCCTTACAGACATAACGACCATGCAGGATCAGCCAGTGATGAGCCGAGCGCAGCATATCCTTGGGAATACGTGCTACCAAACCATCCTCCACCTGCCGGGTCGTTTTCCCCGGAGCAAGCCCGGTCCGGTTTCCAATTCGGAAGATATGCGTATCGACCGCCATGGTATCGGCCCCGAACGCAACATTCATCACCACATTGGCCGTCTTCCGCCCCACACCGGCCAGCGCCTCAAGAGACTTGCGATCTGCTGGAACGTCCCCGCCATGCCGCTCCAGAAGCTGCTCGCACAGCAGAGCCACATTATGGGCCTTGGCGCGCCACAGGCCGATCGTCTTGATATACTGCGCGATCCCGGCTTCCCCGAGTTCTGCCATGCTTTTCGGATCGGGCGCGTGTTCAAACAGCCCCTTGGTCGCTTTATTGACGGACTTGTCCGTCGCCTGAGCAGACAACACCACACTTACCAGAAGCTCGAACGTATTGCGGAAGATCAGCTCACTTTCCGCATCCGGATTGGCTTCGGCCAGAGCGGTAATGAAAGCCTTGGCCGCGGCCTTGCTCATGGGTCTAGGGGCGTCTGTCATGGCTGAAACTCCGCGCGGGCTGTTGCGTCTGATCCGGACTGTCCGGCAAGATAGGCCAAATATCTGAAAATTTCATGCCATCAGGCCGTTGTCCTTGAGGGACAAAACGGCGGAGCTCTTCGTGTCCGATACTTCTACGCATCTTACCGGCCAGAAACAGGAAGGCCGGAAAATCGACGTTTCCTTTACAGAAGTCCTGTCCTTTGTCTGCCGCCGCTGGCTGGCACATCCGGTCCTGCTGGCCTGGACACTGTCTGGTGTGGCCCTCGCCACACTGGCAGATGTCGTCACACCGATTCTGGCGGGCCGTCTCGTCTCGGATATTTCCAAACATGCCGCCGGGCCGACGATTCCAAAAACCGATGAGCTTCTGAGCCTGCGCAACGATGCGTTCCTGATGGTTGGTGGGCTGATCGCGCTGGGCCTGATCGGATTGTACGGGCGTCGCTCTTCTTTTGTTGGTATTTCGCACCTCACGCTTGCGATCATGCACAAGGTGCTCAATCAGGCTTTCGAGCGGGTGCAGCGGTTCTCGACGGACTGGCACGCCAACACCTTTGCCGGTTCAACCGTCCGCCGCCTGACCCGTGGCATGTGGGCGATTGATACGCTGGACGATACACTTCTGCTGATGATTGGCCCGGAAGTCATGGTTCTCGGCGGCACAACGGCCGTTCTCATGTTCCGCTCGCCGCTCATGGGCTCCGTTCTGGCGGTGTCGGTCGTTCTGTTCGCATGGCTCTCGATTAATCTCACGCTCCGCTACGTCGCTCCCAGCGCCCGTGCTTCCAATGAATGGGACACGAAGATGGGTGCCGCCATCGCAGACTCCGTGACCTGTAATCCGGTCGTCAAAGCGTTTGGTGCAGAACTCCGCGAAGAAAAGCGGCTGGATACCATCGTTCAGGGTTGGCGCGAGCGCACGCTCCGCACATGGCTCCGGGGTACCAACAGTGCCAACATTCAGGCACTGGCCTCTCTCGTGATGCGGATGCTCATGATCGGTCTGGCCGTCATGCTGTGGTGGCAGGGCAAGGCTGGCCCGGGGGATGTAGCCTATGTGCTGACCATGATGTTCCTCGTGCAGGGCTATCTGCGCGATCTGGGACAGCAGGTCAGTCAGGTGCAGCGTTCCGTCAACGAGATGGAAGAACTCATCGCTATTTTCCGCCGTGATTCCGCCATTCAGGACGCGCCCAATGCGGAAGAGGCTCGCTTCACGCAGGGTGAAATCCACTTTGAGCACGTCATGTTCCAGTATCCGGGACAGGATAAACCGCTCTATCAGGATCTCAACATTGATATTGCACCCGGCTCACGGGTGGCTCTCGTTGGACCCAGCGGATCAGGCAAGACCACTCTGACCAAACTCCTTCAGCGCCTGTACGACGTGAACAGCGGACGCATCACGGTGGATGGTCAGGATATTGCGCAGGTCACGCAGTCTTCCCTGCGGTCTCACATCGCCATCGTGCCGCAGGAGCCGGTCCTGTTTCACCGAACACTCGCGGAAAACATTGCCTATGCTCGCCCTGGCGCGTCTCTGGAGGAGATTAAGGAAGCAGCCCGTCAGGCCAATGCAGCCGCTTTCATTGAACGTCTGCCGGAAGGCTACAACACGATGGTCGGTGAGCGCGGCGTGAAGCTGTCTGGCGGCGAACGTCAGCGCGTCGCCATTGCCCGTGCGTTCCTCGCTGATGCGCCAATCCTGATCTTCGATGAAGCGACCTCCAGTCTTGATTCGGAATCGGAATCTCTTGTGCAGGAGGCCATGCGTCGCCTCATGAAGAACCGCACCGTCATCGTCGTGGCGCATCGTCTTTCAACCGTCATGGAACTGGACCGGATCCTGGTCTTCAGCTGTGGCGAACTGAAAGAAGACGGCACCCACACCGAACTTGTGGCGAAAGACGGCGGTATCTATCGCCGCCTGTTCGAACTTCAGTCGCTCGAAGGCTGAAGTTTCGCTCACATCTGCGAGAGTGTAAGGGTCTTTCTTGCATGACAGAACGTTTCCCCTCAGCTTGACTGCTGCTGAGGGAAACACATCATGACACTTCGTTCCGCCTTTGCCGGATTGCTTCTGACCACGCCAGCCACATTTCTGGCACTCTCAGCTCAGGCCGAACCGGTGGCGTTCGATCATGCCCGCCTGATTGACGGAACGGGCGACCCGGTTCGCGAGAACGTCACGGTTGTCATTAACGACGGGCGCATCGTGTCCGTTGGAAGTCCCGCTCCCGCAGAAGCACAGCATGTCGATCTGAGTGGCAAAACGCTTTTACCCGCTCTCATCAGCGATCACAGTCATGTCGGCATCATCAAGGGAACGTCTGGCGGGAGCGACAACTATACCCGTGAGAACATTCTCGCAGCCCTCAAAAAGTATAGTGACTACGGTGTCCTGACCGTAACGTCCCTCGGTCTGAACCGCTCTCCGCTTTTCGACGATCTGCGCAAAGAGCAGCATGCCGGAAAAAATCCGGGAGCCGATCTGTTCGGCGTGGATCAAGGAATTGGCGCGCCAAATGGTGCTCCTCCGGCAGCAATGGTCAAAGGTCTTGGTCCCGATCAGGTCTATCGCCCTTCAACGCCGCAGGAAGCCCGTCAGGATGTAGACCGCATGGTTGCGGAACATACGGATCTGGTGAAGCTGTGGGTGGATGATTTCCGGAATGGCGTCCCGAACGGCAAGACGCTTCCCAAAATGTCGCCGGATATCTATCGCGCCGTCATTGACGAAGCCCATGAACACAACACCCGCGTCGCAGTGCATATCCACGATCTCGATATTGCCAAGGCCGTCGTTGATGCCGGGGCCAATATTCTGGCCCATGGCGTCCGGGATCAACCAGTCGATCAGGCGCTCATCAGCGCCATGAAGGCAAAAGGTGTCTGGTACATCGCGACGCTGGATCTGGATGAAGCAAACTATCTTTTCGCCGAGCATCCGGACCTGCTCAATATTCCCTTCGTCGCCGCCGCGATTGACCCGGTTCTCATGGCTCAGCTTTCCAATGCCGAATGGCGCCAGAAAACACTGGCCAATCCTCTCACAGCAGCTTCCCACAAGGCTGTTGTCCTGAATCAGAAGAACCTGCTCACCCTTTATCGTGCCGGCGTGAAAATCGGTTTTGGTACGGATTCAGGGGCTGCGCCGACGCGTCTGCCTGGCTTTGCCGAACATCGTGAACTGGCTCTGACCGTCGAAGCGGGTCTGACCCCTCTGGAAGCGATCCATCTTGCAACTGGAAATGCCGCAGAACTTCTGGAACTGGACGATCGTGGTGTGATCCAGCCGGGGCGTCGGGCCGATCTGCTCATCGTGCGAGGCGCGCCAGACAAAACCATTGCCGATATCGATCAGGTGGATCAGGTCTGGCAGCGCGGCGTTCTGGTCAGTCATGGTCCTGTGCATTGAGGGACATTCTGTCCGACTTTGAACGGACCAGAAGCCGCTCTCACATGGATCATCAGGAATAACGATTGCGTAGAAACGTCATTAATCTTCAGTAAGAATCGTTACAGGAGCACCTTTTACGGTAGCAGTGTTCTGTTTTATATCCCTCGTTGCCGTTTCCACTCCGGGACGGCCTCGTTTCTGCGGAGTGGGCAAGACCTGGATGCTGGCTGAGAATGACAGCCTTCCATCGGACAACCTTACCCATGATCTGCAACAGAACTGTCACCGGTCTGAGATTTGCGCACTCGACCGCAAGAAAAAGCCATATCCCCTATGGCTTGGAAAGAGCGCATGCCTGCTGTCGAACACTTAACGCCTGACCCTGACCTCCATCTTCTTCTGGAGGATGGAGCCCTTATTCGTCCTGCCCGCTGGCAGGGACATCATGCTCTGTTCATGCTTCCCGAAGTTCCTCCGCGCCTCTGGATCCTTTCCCGATTGAACAGTGGTTTCAGCCGGTTTGAGGGCCGTGGGGTGCTGATAGGGGACCTTACTTTTTATGATGGGTTTGGTGCCCATCGTCTCACCAAGCATCTCACCTCCTGCCCTGTGGATGGGTGGGGGCCGCAGCAAGGCCCTCTGGCGCGCTGGACCAATGGCAAAGCCCTGCTGAAGTTCGACTGTCCTCCCAGCAGCACAGCCGTCATGATGTCCATGGAGATCTGTTCGGAAGGCCCCTATCGCCTGTGGCCTCATGAAGAACCCCAGTCTCCTGTTACATAGAAGGCGGTTCAGCCTTCCACGCACGCCTTCAGAAACAGTTCAAAAGCGCGGCCACGATGGCTGAGGGCGTTCTTTTCGTTCTCAGCCATCTCGGCAAAAGTCCGCGTTTCGCCTTCTGGTACGAACATGGGATCGTAGCCATGCCCCTGTTCCCCGCGCGGAGGCCAAACCGTCTGGCCATGACACTCACCGACAACCGACTGCGTTTCTCCATCCGGCCATGCAAGACAGAGGGCCGCGACGAAAGACGCACCATGATCGGTCGTATCGCCCACTTCCCGATGCACCCGCTCCATGGCAATGCTCATATCCTTGGTCGGTCCACCCCAGCGCGCTGAATAGACGCCGGGCTGGCCGCCCAATGCGGAAACACAGAAACCGGAATCATCAGCCAATGCGGGCATGCCAGAAGCTCGCGCCGCAGCAAGAGCCTTGATTTCGGAATTACCAACGAACGTATCAGCCGTTTCTTCCGGTTCCGGCAGGTTCAGTTCCCCAGCAGACACGACCGTAATGCCGCTTTCTGCCAGAAGGGTAGAGAATTCACGCAGCTTCCCGGCATTGTGGCTGGCAAGAACGATTTTTGATCCACGGGACAGACGACGCATCATAGGGTCTCCAGTGCTGCATTCTGGGCTTCGAACAGCTTGGCTGTGCCAAGACGTGCGAGGCGCAGCAGTTCAAAAAAATCATGGTCCTGAAAGGGAGACGTTTCCGCCGTACCCTGAATTTCCACGATGCCACCCTCGGCCGTCAGAACAAAATTCGTGTCGGCCTGTGCTGCGCTGTCTTCAATGTAATCCAGATCCAGCACGGCTCCTGCCTCTGTCAGCCCGCAGGAAACAGCGGCGACCTGTGATGTGATGACGGAAGTGAGCTTAGCTTTTCGCAACGCCAGGGAAAGCGCTACCCACGCGCCGGTAATGGACGCACAGCGTGTGCCGCCATCGGCATTCAGGACGTCGCAATCCAGAGTAATCGTCCGTTCGCCCAGCTTCTTGAGATTGACGCACGGGCGCAGGGAACGGGCGATCAGCCGCTGGATTTCCTGTGTGCGGCCTGACTGCTTGCCCTTGGAGGCCTCTCGATGCCCACGTTGATGCGTGGCGCGGGGCAACATGCCATACTCGGCATTGATCCAGCCCTGTCCCTTGTTGCGCAGGAAAGGGGGCACCTTGTTCTCAATTGACGCCGTGCAAAGCACTTCCGTTCCACCAACCCGGATCAGCGCAGACCCTTCCGCATGGCGGGCGAAGCCTGGCTCAATGGATACGGGGCGACCTTCGTCGCGGGCGCGGCCGGACGGACGCTTTGTCATGCGAAAAAATCCTCTCTCAGAAGCGAGCCCTGCCTCTAGCGCGTTTGACGAGAACGCTTCCAGCCCCGACATACAGTTTTACCATGATCAGACCTGACCCCTCCTTCTTCCGCATGTCGAACTCCTTTCCGTCCGGGCTTGGGGACAGGGAAGCTGCGATCCTGCGGGAAATCGTCGAGGAATATGTCGAAACAGGTGCGCCGATCGGCAGCCGAACGCTGGCACAGCGCCTCAATCCAGCCTTGTCCCCTGCGACGATCCGCAACGTCATGGCAGATCTTGCCCGTGCAGGACTGCTCTTCAGCCCTCACGTCTCCGCAGGGCGTCTGCCAACGGAAAAGGGCGTCAAACTCTTCGTGGAGGGACTGCTCCAGTTTGGTGCTCTGACAGAAGAAGATCGCGCCAGTATCGACAGCCGTCTGGAAATTCACGGGCGTTCTTATCAGGACACACTGGCGGAAGCATCTTCCATGCTGTCCGGGCTGTCATCTGCCGCAGGGTTGGTATTGGCCCCCAAGTCCGATGCCACCCTCAAGCATATCGAGTTCGTTGCTCTCGGTCCGGGTCGTGTGCTTGTCGTGCTCGTCAGTTCTGACGGGCAGGTGGAAAACCGGATTATCGAAACACCGCCCGGCCTTCCACATTCCGCCTTGGTTGAAGCGGGAAACTACCTGAACGCCCATCTCGGAGATCTGACGCTCGGCACCCTCAGGGAGCGGGTCAGCAAGGAAATGGATGCCAACCGTCATGAACTTGATGCTCTGACGGCCAGCGTGATTGAGAGCGGCCTCGCCACATGGGACGCGGATGGTGGAACGCTGTTCGTGCGCGGTCAGGGCAAGTTGCTGGCAGACATTACCGAAATCGAGCGTCTGACAACCATCCGGATGTTGTTCGATCATCTGGAAACACAGGAAACCATGCTCCAGGTTCTGCAACTCGCAGACGCGTCGGAAGGGGTGCGGATCTATATCGGCAGCGAGAGTGGCATGTTCGGTATGTCCGGCGTGTCAATGATTGTGGCCCCAGCTCGGAATGAGGCTCAGAAAATCGTGGGCGCCATCGGTGTCATCGGGCCAACACGTCTGAATTACGGGCGGATTGTTCCCGTCGTGGATTACACGGCCCGGATGGTCGGGCGCCTGCTGGGATAGTTGACTGCAACCCTTCCGCCTTTGCGTTGTTGAATCCCGCGTCCATCGGAAAGGAAATAGTCCATGGCTACGATTGACGCAAAGAAGTCCGGTACGTTCCTCATTGGTGGTGACCTCAAGGTTCATCGCCTCGGGTTTGGTGCCATGCGCATTACCGGCAAGGGCATCTGGGACGAACCGCCAGACCACGAGGAAGTGGTTCAGACCCTCGAAAGCCTTCCAAAATTTGGCGTGGATTTTATCGACACGGCGGATTCCTACGGTCCGTTCGTTTCGGAAAACCTGATCCGCGAAGTGCTGTATCCCTACAAGAAGATGGTCATCGCTACGAAAGGCGGCCTGACCCGGCACGGCCCGGATATCTGGAAACCAGTGGGAAATCCCGATTACCTGCGACAGTGTGTCCTTATGTCCATGCGACGACTGGGCGTGGAGCGCATAGATCTCTGGCAGCTTCATCGTATCGGGCCGGACTGTCCGGCAGAAAAGCAATTTGAGGCGATTGCGAAGTTCCGCGAAGAAGGCCTGATCCGGCATGTGGGCCTGTCGGAAGTAAGCGTGAAAGACATCAAACTCGCGCAGAAATATTTTCCGGTCTCCACCGTGCAGAACCGCTTCAACCTTGTGGATCGCAAGTCCGAAGACGTGCTGGATTTCTGCACCAAGGAAAACATCGGTTTTATCCCATGGGCGCCGCTCGCCGCTGGGGATCTCGCCAAACCGGGCACTGACATGGACAAGATCGCTCATCGGCATCGTGCGGATGCGGGCCAGATTGCCCTTGCCTGGCTGCTCAAACGCTCGCCAGTCATTCTGCCTATTCCGGGGACAGGCAGCAGAGCACATCTGGAATCCAATGTCCGGGCAGCGTCCCTGAAACTCAATGATGAAGAGTTCGCTATGCTGGATCGGCAAGGTCAGGACGTCTGGCAGAAAACCGCAGCGTAACCATAATGATCACGAGCCGCTGAAAACCGTCACAAAATGACCCTTTTCAGCGGGGGCGACGAACGGCTCGTTTCAGTGCTATGCAGATTTCATGACGCGCCGTTCCATTCGCTCCCGTAATCCGCAGGACCCCAGGGCCAGTATGCCTCGTGGCCCACGTTTCCGTCGTTTCCGCCAGTCTCTTGCGATTGTTGCCGGCGTTGGGCTGGTTGGCATTGCGGGCGTGGGTGTGCTCGGCTGGACCACATACGCCAAACTTGTGGCTGATCTGCCAAGCGTGGACAGTCTGCGGGCCTACCAACCGCCTACAGTCAGCCGCATCTATGCGTCCGACGAGCGGCTCATGGCCCAGCTTGCCAACGAACGGCGGATTTTCGTTCCGATTGATGCCATTCCCGACAAGGTGAAGCGCGCCTTTCTGTCCACGGAAGATCACAACTTCTACACCCATGGCGGTGTGGACGTGATGGCCATTGCCCGTGCCGGCATGACGGACGTGTTCGCCCGTCACGGACGTCGCCCGCTTGGTGCCTCCACCATTACGCAGCAGGTCGCCAAGGTCATGCTGCTCAACAGCAACGTCCTGACCATTGATCGCAAGATCAAGGAAGCCCTGCTGGCGATGAAGATGGAGCAGGTCCTGTCCAAGGACAAGATTCTCGAAATCTACCTGAACGGCATTTACCTGGGGAATGGTGCCTTCGGTGTTGCAGCTGCCGCCCAGACCTATTTCAACAAGCCGCTCGATCAGCTGGATGATGCGGAAGCCGCCTCTCTGGCTGCTCTTCCCAAATCCCCGACGAACTACAACCCGTTCCTGCACCCGCAAACGGCCCTGATGCGCCGGAACATTGTGCTGGATCTGATGGCCGATAACGGCGTCATCAGCCGCGAGCAGGCGGAGCAGGACAAGAAAGAGCCACTGGTTCCGCAGCAGAAGCAGCGTTTCGGCCCTCTTCCGGATTCCGAATGGTTCGGTGCGGAAGTTCGCCGCCAGTTGATTAGCCAGTATGGCGAAGACAAGGCCCTTCAGGGTGGCCTTGAAGTTCATACAAGTCTGGATCAGCCGCTTCAGGTGTCGGCCACGAAGCTGCTGCATGAAGGGCTGATGAACTATGACCGCAGCCGCAGTGGCTGGCGCGGCCCGGTTCGTCATCTGGACGAAATTGACGCTGAAGGGTGGGAAGACAGCCTGAACAGGGTTTCGCCCCCAGCCGGAATGCTGCGTGAGTGGCGTCTGGGCGTTGTTTTGCCAGGAGGCTCCAAAGTCGGCTGGATCGAAGAGGGCGTCTCAAAGACCGGTCCGGTTCTGGCGACGGATCTCTCATGGGCCAGACGGATGCACCCGCTGCGTGCTGGCGATGTCATCATGATCGAACCGCAGGAAAGTGGTTCCGCTGCCCTGCGTCAGATTCCGCAGGTTGAAGGCGCTGTCGTGACGATGGACGTCCGAACCGGGCGCGTGCTGGCCCTTGTCGGTGGCTGGTCCTTCCACGAAAGTCAATTCAATCGTGCGACACAGGCGCTGCGTCAGCCGGGTTCGTCTTTCAAGCCCTTCGTCTATCTGACGGCCATGGAGCAGGGAATTTCCCCCTCCGAGAAGTTCGACGACTCTCCGGTTTCTTATGGAGACTGGCACCCTAAGAACTACGAGCATGACAACTGGGGCCCCACGACCCTTCATGACGCGCTGCGTGAGAGCCGCAACCTTGTGACGATCCGTGTCGCTGCCCATCTGGGTATGAAGGCTGTGGCGGATACGGCTATCAAGGCAGGTCTCGTGGATCAGATGCCGCATGTGCTCCCCGCTGCTCTGGGCGCGGTCGAAACGACAGTGCTCAAGGAAGCGGCAGCCTATGCCAGCATCGCCAATGGCGGCCATGTCGTGACCCCTACGCTGGTGGACGATATTCAGGACCGTCTCGGCAATATCGTCTGGCGCGCACCCGGTCTGACACTGGGCACAACATTGCAGGCCCCTCCTGCGCCGCCGGTTGACCCGGCATCTCCCACGATCACGCCGACAGCGCCGGATGGCCAGCCTGCGACAGTCCCGCCAACCTCGACCGTGCCTGCACAGCCTGTTCCGGGAAGCGTGTCCGTGCCGTCGCTCACCGATACGCGTCCTGTTCTTGCAAGCGAAGCCAGCACCTATCAGATCACGGCCATGCTTCAGGACGTGATTGCCCGTGGTACGGGCCGCATGGCGGGCGTCGGGATTGATCGCCCCATCGCAGGCAAGACGGGCACCAGTCAGGATTTCCATGACGCATGGTTCGCAGGCTTTTCGCCGGATATCGTGACAGTCGTCTGGGTTGGCTTTGATACGCCACAGACTTTGGGTAAAAATGCAGATGGCGGCCGTATCGCTGGCCCGATCTGGAACAAGATCATGAAAGTCGCGCTGGCCGATCGTCCAAGGCTCGATTTCCGGGTCCCGGCAGATATTACGCTGGCGTCCTATAATACGGGTCGCATCGCGGCAACGGACGGATTCAAGGCGGATCAGGTTCCGGGCGCCTCTGTGGCTCTGCATGGCTTCGGCGCTGGCACGGAAGCGCTGACAGCAGCGGATACGGGAGCTGATGCCGTTATTTCCGATTCCGAGAGCGATATGGGGGATGCTGGTCCGCAGAGTGCTGGTCCGACGTCCAATCCCAAGGCGCAGGCTCAGAAACCTGCTCCCTCTGATGGTGACATTGGTGTAGGTGGTCTGTACTGAGTGCAGCTATATCACCTCGATGGAATGGAGGAATTATTATGTCGGCCGAGACTGAAGCGCTCTCCGAACAGATCAAGCAGTCGGTGGCACTGCTGAGGAGGCATCTTTAACTGGGATGTCGCTACAACACGCCTCGCGGAACTGAACCACCGCGCGGAAGACCCAGATCTTTGGAATGATGCGGATGCTGCCCAGAAGCTGATGCGCGAGCGGACAACGCTTGCCAATCAGATCGAGGGTGTCCAGCAGATTGAACAGGATGTCGAAGGCACTCTGGAACTTGTCGAACTCGCTGAAATGGAGAACGACACGGATCTGGTGCAAGAAGCCATCACAACCCTGCGCGGACTGGCCGCAGAGGTTCAGAAGCGCGAAATCGAAAGCCTTCTCTCTGGCGAGGCAGATTCCAACGACTGCTACGTTGAAGTGAACGCCGGCGCAGGTGGAACGGAAGCCCAGGACTGGGCGGAAATGATCCTGCGCATGTACACGCGCTGGGCCGAACAGCACGGCTACAAGGTCACCTTCATTGAAAGCAGTGAAGGCGAACAGGCAGGAATCAAGTCCGCCACCATCCAGATCAGTGGCCACAACGCCTATGGTTGGATGAAGACGGAAGCTGGTGTGCATCGCCTCGTGCGGATTTCACCGTTTGATGCTGCTGCCCGTCGTCAGACGTCCTTCGCCTCTGTCTGGGTCTATCCGGTGGTCGATGATTCCATTGAAGTGGAGATCAACGACTCGGACCTCCGTGTCGATACCTTCCGGGCCTCTGGCGCGGGCGGTCAGCACGTGAACAAGACCGACTCGGCTATCCGTATTACCCATATTCCCACCGGGATTGTGGTGGCCTGTCAGACGGACCGTTCCCAGCATCGTAACCGTGCCAAGGCAATGGAAATGCTGAGAGCCCGGATGTACGAGGCCGAACTGCAAAAGCGTGAAGCCGCGGCTGCCCAGACAGAAGCTGCCAAGACAGATATCGGCTGGGGCCACCAGATCCGTTCCTACGTCCTTGCCCCGTATCAGCTAGTCAAAGATCTGCGCACAGGTGTGGAGAAAGGCAATCCGGACGCTGTTCTGGATGGCGCGCTGGATGATTTCATGTCAGCGTCCCTCGCCCAGAGAGTAGGGGCCACACGTTCGGAAGCAAGCGCATCGGCCCAGTAAAGGTCTGCGCAATAATATGAAACAAAAGACTGGTGTGGCGTAATGAATGTGCTGCCCAGTCTTTTGTATTATAATTCTGTTACAGGCCTTGAGAATTTTGATTTTTTCAGGGCAAAAAAGAAGCAGAAAAGTGTACTTTTCTGCACCCTCCCGCGCATTGATTAGTGGCAAACGATCGAAAGATGAGAGTTTTTCGTTTCGGGAAGGGCAATAATCAGCTTGACACCATGGCCTGAAGGCTGCCCAATCAGCATATCGGGTATGTTCTCACGACATGCGACGAATCACACGTCCGTGAGGTGAGGGAACTCGATGCAAACACAAGATCGAGATTTCACACTCTTGAGGTGTGGATCGATTGTCGGTGTCAGTGAGGGGTAAGAAGGTTACGACATGAAGAGCTACGCCGCACAGCAGCGCAAGCCGACGGACTACATTGTCGCGATCGTCGTGGCCGTGCTGGCTATGGGCGCGGTAATCTATGCGCTCATGAGCGGTGCTGTGGGCAAACTCGTCCACGAAAAGCCGCCCATCAAGACGGAAGTGATCAAGGAGCAGCCCAAGCCGCCTCCGCCACCTCCGCCGCCGCCACCGCCGCAGATGGAGCAGCCGCCGCCGCCGTATATTCCGCCGCCGAAGATCAGCGTCCCGCCGCCGCCGAAGGCGATCCAGCGGGTCACACACGCCAAGCCACCGCATCCGGTTCCGCCGAGCCCGACGCCTGCACCTGAGCCCGTTCCGGCTCCTCCGCAGGGTCCGCCAGCTCCGGCAGTTCCAGATCACACGGCTGGTGCGTCGCCAATCAACGGTGCAAAGCCGGAATATCCGGAAGAAGCACAGGAAGAGAACCGCGAAGGTAAAGTCACGGCTTCCTGCGATATTCTTCCGAATGGTCACACGGCGAACTGTTCGATCGTCAGCTCAACGGGTGGTCACGAGTTTGTGGAAAGTGCGCTCGACTTCCTTCGTCGGGCCCGGTACCAGCCCGCCGTCGTTAACGGCGCTCCGGTTACCGAGCATCACCACATTCTGCACGTCGACTTTACGATGGGCGACGAGTGATCCGTCAGCCAGTAGTCTAAAATAAGATTGTCCTTCCGGTTTCCCAGGATCCGGAGGGGCTCAGGAAAGGTCCGGTCCCCATATGGCCGGCACCCCAGACAGCTCCGAAAACGGGCATCTCTAACGAGGATATGGAGTTCATGACCAGACTGTTCCGCCTTCCTGCTCTTGCCGTTCCGACGAAGGCGCGCGCCGTCCGGGCCAGCGCCATGGCCCTGACGCTGGCCCTGGCCTCGGGTGCGATCGCTCCGGCTATTGCTTACGCCCAGCCAGCTCCTGCTGATCAGAGCGCACCGGCTGACCCGTCTGCCACGCCGCCGGCTGCTCCTTCAGACCCGTCTGCTGCTCCGGCTGCTTCCGCACCGACCGATGCTGGCGCCCCTGCTGCAACGTCAGGCGACGCTCCGGCTGCTGATTCGTCGGCTCCGGCAACGGCTCCTGCTGACCAGACGCCTGCTGCTGCTGCGACCCCGGGTGAAAGCGCCTCCGCTGCTCCGGAAGCTCCGGCTCCTCAGGGCAACCCTTATGGCCTCGGCGCCCTGTGGGCCAATGGTGACGTGATCGCTCGTGGCGTTCTGATCATCATGGTGATCATGTCCGCTGGTACTTGGATCATCATGGTCATGAAGTTCCTGGAGCAGGGCCGTCTGTTTGCGGCTTCCAAGGAAGCATCCCGTGAATTCTGGACCAAGCCTTCCGTCCAGCAGGGTGCAGCTTCCCTGAAGGCGTCTTCTCCGTTCCGCTACATTGCCGAGACCGGCATTGTTGCTGCTGAACATCACGAAGGTTCCATGCGTGATGCCATCGACCTGCATTCCTGGACCGAAATGTCCATCGGTCGTGCGGTTGATACGATCAACACCCGTCTGCAGGGCGGCCTCGCCTTCCTTGGTACGGTTGGTTCCACGTCTCCGTTTGTCGGTCTGTTCGGTACGGTTTGGGGTATCTACCACGCTCTGACAGCTATCGGCATTGCCGGTCAGGCTTCCATCGACAAGGTTGCTGGCCCGGTTGGTGAGTCCCTCATCATGACGGCTATCGGTCTTGCAACGGCTGTTCCTGCTGTTCTCGGCTATAACCTTCTTGTTCGCCGCAACAAGGGCGCCATGGACCGCGTTCGCAACTTCGCTGCTGACGTCCAGTCCGTTCTGATCGGTGGCTTCCGTCACGGTGTTGCTCCGGAAGATCACACGCCGACCACTATCACCACCAGCCAGCGGGTCTGATACTATGGGAATGAACGTCGGAGGAGGCGGCGGTGACGACGAAGTGGTGTCGGCAATCAACACCACTCCCCTCGTCGACGTCATGCTGGTGCTGCTGATCATCTTCTTGATCACCATCCCGGTTGCCACACACTCAGTGAAGGTCAAGCTGCCGGTTGATGCGAATCAACCGACACAGACCAAGCCGGGGAACGTTGTTCTGGCTGTGACCTCAACAGGTCAGGTTTACTGGAACACCACTCCGGTCAAGACACACGATGATCTGCTGAACCGCCTCGTTGAGGTAGCCAAGCAGAAGCCGCAGCCGCAGGTTCAGATCCGCGGTGACGGCGCTGCCAAGTATCTGGCAGTAGGCCAGGTGGTCGCTACCGCTCAGGAAGCCGGTATCGCCCATGTGGACTTTATCACCGAGCAGCCTCACTCGAACTGAGGTTTTGCCGGTCCGTCTGAAAACGGGCCGGCACCCTCTTTTACGTCACCCTTTTGGAGAACCGCCGTCATGGGCATGAGCGTCGGATCGGACAGCACGCACGAAGACGAAGGTATCGTCGATATCAACACCACGCCGCTGATCGACGTGATGCTGGTGCTGCTGATCATGCTGATCATCACCATCCCGCTGCAGACTCACTCGGTGGCCATTGATCTGCCCCAGGGCAATCCTCCGCCATCCACTGAGCAGCCCAAGCTGGTTACAGTCAGCATTGGCTACGACAACAGCATTTCTTGGAACAGTGAGCCGGTTACGTCCGAAGCAGCACTGCAGGCCCATTTTGAAGCCGCAGCTGCAGAAGGTGACCAGCCTGAAGTCCATATTCACCCTGACCGTCTTGCAGACTACAAAACAGTTGCCCACGTCATGGCTGATGCACAGCGTCTTGGCGTGACCAAACTGGGTATCGTTGGTCTGGATCAGTTCATGGAAGGACAGTAATTCGTGTTTTTGTCCCTTAACCGCCGTCTGGGCGCCCGCTCCCTTCTGCTGGCTGGCGCTATTGGTACCGCTCTCATTGCTGGGCCTGTTGCCCATGCAGACGATGTGCTGGGTCAAGCTGTCGGCAAGGATCTTCAGCAGGCGCAGAGTGCTCTTGCCTCGAAGAGCTACGATAAGGCCATGGCTGCGGTAGATGCTGCAGATGCGGTCAAGGGCAAGACGGATTACGAGTCTTACACGATTGCCCAGATGCGTGCGGCAGTTGCAGCTCAGTCCGGTAATGTGGACGCTGCGACGAAAGCATATGATGTTCTCATCAACAGCGCCCGCACGCCGAAGGCGGCCAAGGGCCAGATGCTGATGGCTCAGGCGACGATGGCCTACAGCGCCAAGAAATACGCCGCTGCCATCCCCCCGACAGAGCGTTACCTGAAAGAACATGGTCCGGATCCCCGCATGCAAACCGTGCTGATCCAGTGCTATTACTTGCAGGGCGACTGGAAGGGCACGGCCAAGGCGGCTCAGGAGCAGGTGGATACCACGATCAAAGCTGGCAAGACGCCTGCTGAGAACCAGCTTCAGATGCTTGCTACGGCCTACACGAATCTGAAGGATGCGGACGCAAAGACGCATGCCTATGTTCTTCTGGCCAAATACTATTCCAAGCCTGATTATTGGGCTGTTCTGATCCATGATCTGGTGGCGAACCCAAATCTGGCCCCCCCGCTCGTGTTCTATGTTGAGCGCCTGCGTCTTGCGACTGGCGTCCTGAAAGATCCGTCCGATTATCAGGATATGGGCGAGCGTGCTGTACAGATGGGTCTTTCCCAACTGGCACTCAACCTGCTCAATCAGGGTTACGCCAACAAGTCTCTGGGGAACGGCCCATCAGCTGCAGCTGATGCCAAATTCCACGCTTTCGTTGCTCAGCGCGCTGCAGCTGATCGCGCTCAGTTGGCGCAGGCTGCCGCTGCGGCGCCTACAGCTCCAACTGCAGGTCCAGCCCTGACGACAGGGTACAATCTCGTGCTGAATGGTCAGGCGGATCAGGGCCTTGCTCTGATGAAGACTGGTCTTGGCAAGAACCCGCGCTATCCGGATCTGGCACAGGTCGAATACGGCATGGCGCAGATGGATGCTGGCCGTAAAGCCGATGCCATTAAGACGTTTGAAAGCGTCTCGGGTAATGGTCCTGCAAAGGACGTGGCAGAGCTTTGGGCCCTTCTGTTGTCTCGTCCTGCTGCTCACTGACGGCAGTTGCGATTTCGAGATCATGGAAAGCGTCGGGAGGAATCCCGGCGCTTTTTTTGTTCAGAATGGCAAGATTGAATCCATGACCTGCTGTCCGTAACGCGGGGTCTGGATCTGGGTGATGGTGCCTCGGCCGCCGTAGGAAATCCGTGCCTCTGCCATGCGGTCATGCGTGACGGTGTTGTCAGCTGTGATGTCCTGTGGGCGCACAATTCCGCTCACGCCGAGTTCCCGCAGTTCGCTGTTTACCCGGACTTCCTGCTTGCCCATCACCACGAAGTTTCCGTTTGGCAGAACCTGCGTAATGGTTCCTGCCAGACGCAATGTGACCGTCTCGTTGCGGATGATCTTGCCTGTCGCACTGCTGTCGCTACTGCTGGCTGTGTTGAGACTGTCGGCACCCGTTACAGCGCTGATAATTTTTCCCTTGATACCAAACAGATTCGGGATTCCAAATTTCTCATCAGCCGCTCGGTTTGCTGTCGTACCATTGTTGAAGGCAGCATTGTCAGTAATGTCCACGATGATGGTGACCAGGTCTCCAACCTGGGAAGCCCGTTGATCCTTGAAGAAGGCGCGGCTTCCGCTACGCCACAGACTTGACGCTTCCGGTGGGGGTGCTCTCAACGGGGGCATGGGCATCGACACAGGGCGATAACTGGCTGCCAGTGTAGGATCGCTGATGGACGTCATTCGGGGTGGTCGGCCTACTTCCGACAATTGAGCCAGAGAATTGCAGGCAGACAGTGCCGGGAGCAGGCTCACTAGCCCCAGACAGCGCATAACACTACGAGATGGAAGCAACATGTGTGGGATAATTCCGCCTGTTCCGAACGAAAATATCCAACCATAAGCTTCGTAAAAAACAGGTTAACCTGAAAGGATTTCGTCCCCTAAGTCGCGTTTTTGGTTATTTGTGGAAATGTATATACCCATATTCAATATCCGTATCGAAAACGATATTCCCCGGAAAAAAATCGTTTCTGAGCGACTGAAGGCAGGCTGTTTGGGGTGCAAAAACTCCAATCGGGAACCGGGAGCATGACAGACCGTTTCTAAGGCTTCAATTCGCTCTGCGGAGGATGACCTACGTGCGTAAATCAATTCTGCTTCTTCTTGCTCTGTCTGTGTCCTGTGTCACGCTGACGGCTTGTGAGCATCACCGGACATTTGGCGAAAAAGTTCGTGACACTGTGGACCCGCCAAAGGGACCGATCGAGAAGGCAGGGCGTTCAGTTGACCGGACGCTTGGAAACTAAGCTCTTCTAATGGGCTGGAGCTTGTCTCTTGCCCATTTGCGGAATGTGGTCGAAAGAAAGGGGTATGGCGGAACGGCCGTGCCCCTTTTTGCTGTCGTCTGGTCGCCCGCAAAGGAGAATGATCCATGCCGTCCGTTCCGAAAAAACCTATTTTGATAACCTGTAGAGCGATCCGTTTTTCTCCTGGGCAAGGATGAAAGCGGTTATGCGTATTCTTCTCACCGGTGGTCATGGGTTCGTCGGGACGCACCTGAAAATACGTCTGAAAGAGCGCCTTCCAGATCATGTGCTGATCGAAGGGCAAATGGATATTCTAGATCGCCAAGCTGTAGAGCGCGTTGTTCAGGATACCCGGCCGGACGCCTGCATCCACTTGGCAGCAGTGTCATCCGTTCTGGAAGCCAGTCAGGATACACGTCATGCCTGGCAGGTGAATCTTGATGGCACTATGAATCTTGCTGAAACATTTCAGCAGCATGCACGGCATATCCGCTTTGTTTTTGTATCTTCCGCCGAAATTTACGGAGCGTCTTTTACAGAGGATAAACCTCTGGATGAGACAGCGACAGTCGCACCTCTGAACACCTATGCCGCAAGCAAAGCAGCGGCTGATATGGCCGTGGGAATGCTCGCGAAGGAAGGTTTGCATGTTGTCCGGATGCGTCCCTTCACCCAGGCAGGGAGTGGGCAGGATGCGAATGCCATTCTTCCATTTCTGGCGGCTCAGGTCGCGCGTATTGAAGCGCATCAACAGTCTGAAATCGTTCTTGGCCATCCAGATGTTGGTTACGACATCCTGAATGTCCGCGATGCTTGCGATGCTTATATTGACGCTCTGATGCTCCCGGAGCCACCGCTTGATGGTACGGTGTTGAATATCTGTAGTGGCCAGACAAGAACTACCAGTTCTATCCTGAGTAATCTGATGGAGCTGGCGGATATAAAAGCGGAAATCCGGATTGACCCGACGCATCCTGTGCCTTCAGGTCTGGAAAACATGCAGGGTAATCCGCGGCAAGCGGAACAGCTTTTAGGGTGGGCGCCTCAGATTTCGTGGAAAAATACACTTGAGGAAGTTCTGAACGACTGGCGGTGGCGCATTCGGTCCTGAAGTATCAGGGCAACAATTCCATCGTCCAGTCGAGAAGAGTTTTTTCCGACGTGACCTGATAGGCCGGCATGCCTGCGGCTGCAGCGGCCTGAAGATCGGTTTCCTGATCGCCGATCAGGAAACAGTTGGCAGGGTGGACATCCCATTTCATCAGCAAATCCTGAATCATTCCCGGGGCAGGTTTTCTCCACTCACTGTCCTGCCGATAGTGTTCAACCGGTGCGGTGGGATGGAAAGGGCAGTAGCGCCAGTCATCGATGGTGGCCCCTTCTGATCGGATAGAGGCAATAGCCCAACTCATCAGGTTTTTGACGTCTTCTTCGCTGTAATATCCCCGTGCCACGCCAGACTGGTTGGTAACGATGAAAATATGGTGCCCACTGCGGGCAATCCGGCGGAGCGCGGAAAACGTGCCGGTAATCCATTCAAAGCGTTCCCGCGTGCCGATATAACCGTGATCGTAGTTCAGCACCCCATCCCGATCCAGAAACACTGCAGGGCGCTGAAGGGGATAGGCGGAGAAGGGAAGGGTGTCCGGTGACAGAACCGGGGACGCTACGGTAATTTTTTCACTGTGTGTGTGGAACAGGCTCATAAGGGAGGGCGAGGCAGGCATAGTTCTCAAGGCCTGTTTGCTCAGAAGCGTCAACGCGGGTGTCCCATTCGGGTCCACGATACTTCGTGGCGTCTCCAGATGTGCGGTCATCAGTGGGAGCAGCGGGAAGACAGCGCCATCGCAAAGACGATCCCCTCGTGCCAGAAAAAACGTCTCCGACAGCAGAGGGGCAACCTGCTGCAAGGCTTCAACCGTGAAGGTTGGAAGGGTGTATGTTGTCAGAGTCCCCTGTAGAGGAAGTTTTTCAGGGAAGCATGGGAGAAAGTCTGACGTTCCCGTCGTTGTGAGCAGTGTAACATCAGTTATGCCGAAGCGCTGATAATCCCGGAGAACGCGAAAGAGAAACGACTGTCCCGCATAAGAGCGCAGGGCTTCTCCAATGTTCGGAAGAAGCAGGACACACTGCGGAACGTGTGAAATCATACGTCAGGCGTTTGAGGGCATAGAGCGCGTTCTACAAGAGCGCAGACGATATGGGCTGCTGCGATATGCATCTGCTGAATCAGAGGTGTCCATCCAGACGGAACACGCAGGACGAAATCGGCATCCGGAAGCTCGACACAGTTTTCGCCGGTGAAGACGACGGTTGTGATGTTCTGTGAACGCGCGGCTTTGAGCGCCTGTACGATATTCGGGGAGCGGCCCGAGGTCGTGATGCCCAGAAAGACGTCGCCTTTCCGCCCTAGCGCCAGAACCTGCCGGGAAAAGACATGATCAAACCCGTAATCATTTCCAATGGCCGTCAGACCGGACGTATCCGTCGTCAAAGCAATGGCAGCAAGCGGGCGACGGTCATACATCAGACGGGCCGTGAATTCGCCAGCAATATGCTGGGCATCTGCTGCGCTGCCACCGTTACCGGCTACCAGAAGTTTTCCATCTTTTTCCAGTGCGGAGGTGATGGTTAAAGCAATGCCCGCCATCATGTCCGCACAGGCTTCATGCTTGGAAAAGGCGACCATGGTTTCAGCAGACTGGCGGAGGTAATCCTGCAGATAGTCCCGCTCGGAGGCTGGGAGACTGTTCAGCAGGTCGGATGTCGGGAACTTGGACATCAGGAATGGAAACTCCGCAAGTCAGGTCAAAAAAATGTGTGGAGACCTTTTTTAGGTCACCTCATGATGAGAGACAGAGGGTTTTGAAGAGCATCTGTCAAGCAAGGCCTTTTATGAAAGTGCATGTTTCTTTCGCGCTCAAGATCGGAACAGTTGCCTGAGGCAGGGCGTTGAACGGGTCTATCCGCCAGGAGACGATCCCGATGTCGCAACACCTTGCCGAAAATTCTCCCAACAGTTCCGTGACGGCTTTGAAAGCGAGTGAAACCAACACCTCGCAGAAGGAAAAATGGTGGAAAGAAGCTGTTGTCTATCAGGTGTACACACGGTCTTTCAGCGACAGTAACGGTGATGGCATAGGCGATCTCCCCGGTTTGATAGACAGGCTGGATTACCTGAAATCCCTTGGGGTGCAGGTCATCTGGCTGGCCCCGCATTATGATACGCCCAATGTCGATAACGGCTATGATATCCGTAATTACAGAGCGATTGATCCTCTCCAAGGCACTATGGAAGATTTCGACCGGCTTGTTGCGGGCCTGCATGAGCGGGGAATGAAGCTGATTGTGGATCTGGTCATCAATCATACCAGCGATCAGCATGAATGGTTCCGCCAGAGCCGATCGGGACCGGATAACCCTTACCGGGACTTCTATATCTGGCGCGATGGGCGTGATGATGGGCCGCCCAATAACTACCTATCGATATTCGGAGGCTCTGCCTGGGAAAAAGACGAGGCTAGCGGGCAATATTATCTGCACTATTTTGCCAAGGAACAGCCCGATCTGAACTGGGAAAATCCCAAGGTCCGTCAGGAAGTGTATGACATCATGCGCTTCTGGCTCGACAAGGGCGTGTCTGGGTTCCGAATGGATTCCATCTGTTTCATATCAAAACTCCCAAGACTGCGGGATCTGACATTAGCCGAAATGGAAAGCCTGGAGTATGTGTATGTTACAGGCCCCAAAATCCATGATTACCTTCAGGACATGCACCGTGAAGTTCTTGCCGGTCGTGATCTGCTGACGGTTGGGGAAGCATTTGGCGTGTCTTTTGAGAACACACCTGCGTTCGTTTCGGAAGCCCGCAACGAACTGACGATGGTGTTCCATTTCGAAATTGTTCGCCTTGGTCGGCATGACTGGCGGGTACAGGATTGGACGATCAAAGATCTGAAAGCGGTTTTGCGAGGAGAAGATACCTCTTCAGGGCCGGATGGCTGGTTAACGTCTTTTCTGGAAAATCATGATAACCCACGTTCCGTGTCATGGTTTGGCGATCCGTCTCCAGAAGGTCATGGTCCGTCCGCCAAGGCGCTAGCCACTCTCCTGATTATGCGTCGCGGGACGCCCTATATCTATCAGGGCGAAGAAATCGGCATGACCAATATTCATTTCGATGGAATAGAGGATTTTCAGGACATCAACGCAAAAGGGATCTGGAACAACACGGTTGGCATCGGGAAAATGCCTGCTGAAGAGGTTCTTCATAGCCTGCGGAGAATTAGTCGTGACAATGCCCGCACCCCTATGCAGTGGGACGCCTCGGATCATGCCGGATTCACGACAGGCTTACCGTGGTTCCGCGTGAACCCCAATTATACCGATATCAACGTCGCGCAGCAGGATGCTAGTCCTGACTCCATTCTGAACTACTACCGGGCCCTTATTCAGCTTCATGCCAGCCAGAAAGCTCTGATTTACGGAGACTTTGAAGATATTGATCCGGATCATCCGTCCGTCATTGCTTTTACGAGGACGCTAGGGAGCGAGCAGTTTCTGGTTTTGATCAATATGTGCGGTGAAACCGAGCACTATATTCTGCCTCACGGGCTGAAGATTGCAGAAGTGCTGTTGGATAATATGTCCGCATCAGCCGGGAACGTCCTGCCAGATCTCAAGCCCTGGCAAGCGGGCATTTATCACCTGGCACCGCCCGCAGAGATCTGAACAGGTACAGGTTTACCACAAACTGCTCTCTGATACGGAAAATACCAGAGAGCAGGAGCAAGAGCAGAATTAGAAGCCCGTGGACACGGACACCAGAGCTGCAAAGCCACCACCAACAACATAAACCGGGCTGGCACCTTTGATCGTGCTGCCATAGACGCCTTTGGTCGCTTTGGCATTTCCGGTCGCACTGGATGCGCCGGAAAGATAATTGTTGTCACCCAAGTTCACCAGATTGAGCTGGATGGTTGGGTGTTTTGCCGGACCAAGCTTCTGCATCCGATACCCTAACGTCATGTTGGATGTGACGTAGGAGTGAAGGGACTGATCGTTCATGAATGTTGTGTATTGCGTATCCACATAACGGAGCGCAAAATTCCCGAAGAACGTGCCGTCATCGTAACGCAATCCGATTGAGCCTGTGAATTTCGGAGAGCTTGGCGCTTTTTTTCCTGCGGTCGGCAGATAATCCGATCCGGCATTATAATTGTTGTCGATCGTGGCATGCAGATACTGGCCGGACAGATACGGGCTAAAATGATGCCAGTTACCGAGTGCCAGTTCCGCCTGTACGCCACGCGCTGTTTCACCCCCCACGTTCAGAGGCTCTGAAACAAGACTGTTGGTCCCCGGGAGATAGCCGTAGGACGTAACCTGATGATTGGTGATGTTGTAATTGAAGAACGAAATTGCAGCATTATAGAAGCCATGGTGGCGATAGCCGATTTCTTCCCCAATTGAATACTCAGGCTTCAGGTTGCCCGGCTGCTCAACAGCAGTACTGGAGGATGGATCGAACAGCTGGGAGTACACTTCCACCGAGCCCGGAGCACGGAAAGCGGTCGTTCCGTTGATATAGATCTGGTCGTGGTCCGTCAGTTTGTAAGATGCATAGAACTCCGGCATCGGCTCAAAGTAGTTCTTGGCGTTCTTATAAGGGTCTGCGCCAGGAACGAGGTTTGTCCCCTGACGGGAGAGCATCGTTGCTTTGAAACCGCCGGTAATTTGCAGCCTGTCATTTAGAAGATGAACGGTATCTGCCAGATACAGGGTGTTGGACTGCTGCTTGAAGTTCAGATCCCATGGCGTCAGGATTCGACCATCCGCCACGCGGATAGGGTCGTTGTTGAAACCCGATACAGAATTGCCTTGAGCGTCGGTCTGAATGTAATTCGCCAGTTCTTCATGCTGGGTGTAGGCATACCAGTAGCCGAATGTCAGCGTATTGTACTTCGTGGACCAGACCAGAGACGTGTTCAGACCTGAAGACTTCTGGTTCCAGGGATCAACAGCCTGTGTCGTCGCCATTCCATCGGACGTGAGATTGGAAAGGTTGAGGTTACCTGCTGCTCCCGTCCCGAAATAGCTGTTGGCACTGCTAATGTTCTGACCCCAGACGGAAGGTCCGAACATATGGACGTAATAAGGCGCCACATTGAGCTTAAGATGATTGCTCAGGGTAAAATGGGATGGTGCCATGACGGTCATGGCGTTGTTGATGGTTTGGTTCAGACCATAATAATTGGCATCACCCAGTGTATAGTGCCCGTCATAGTTATAGCTGCGGCCGTATTTGTTCCAGGCTGCCATCGTGGGGTTTAGATACCCCGTATATTTGGTCGCGTTATAGCCAAACACGGCGGAAACGGAGTTCCCGTCGCCCCACTCCTTGATGAATTTTGCATCGGTATGATGGCGGGTACCACCACCTGGACCGCGCCAGTTGTTCCAGGACATATGGGAATAGGAAACGAAGCCGCGAATACCGCTATGACCGATCTCGCCGGTTTCAAGGCGCAGGAACTCCTTGTTTGTGCTGTGCGTTCCGCCCGTGAGAGACAGATAACCGCCAGCTTTATGGCTGGGGTTGATTTCCGACATCGTGATCTGGCCGCCCACCGCATTGTAGAGTGGAGCATCAACATCTGGAGAGCCCTGCGAAACCGTCACGGAGCCCAGATTTTCGGTATCAACAATCGTGCCCGTATAAGGGGCATATCTGATGGGGTCGGCAATCGGAATACCTTCAAAAAGATAACCGATCTGCTCTTCATTCATGCCGCGGATATTCAGGGAGTCACCGGAAACGCCCAGAGGGTCCTGACTGTAGGTTACAACACCAGGCAGATTCCCAATCAAGGCCTGAACATTCGATGTCGGGCTCATCTTCGCAATGAAGTCGCGGGTGATGCCGCTTTGTGAACGGGGCGCAGTCTGCACCGGCATCAGGCCACCGCCGGGCGTCGTATTGCTGACACCGTCTCCATAGGCTGCGCCAGTGACGTGTACGCTTTCGTCGCTACGGGCTTCAAGGGTGGAAGGACTGTGGCGGAGCGCAGGTTTGGCTTTGGTGCCCGTCTGAGGTGCTGAACTTTTGGAAACAGCGTGAGCCCGCTGCGTATGGGACGTCCGGGCTTCTGCGTATTCGCTGGCGGCCCCAATCACGACAGTTGAACACAGGAGGGCGATGCGGAAGCTGGTTTTGTTCATCGGCTGCTCATGAAATCTGAGGACGACCGCGATCCCGTAACGGTTGCGGAACATCAGCAGCGTATGAATTGTGTAAAATTGTTGTCAATCAAAAACGATCAGATTTGTTCTTTTTTTTGATTTTGTTTTGATCATCCAGTCAGATTGCTGATTGAACAATGACGGTAAAGGCTCAGTGGGTCCTTTTTCCGTCCACCCAGACTTCCGTAACGCGTAGATTTTCATCCAGAATCGTGAAATCTGCCAAAAGCTCAGGAGAAATCATGCCTCGATCATGCAGTCCCAGATAGGCTGCCGCATTGGTGCTGACGAGTTTTGCTGCTTCCGGCAGGGACTTTCCGGCCTGGACGGCATTGCGCAAGGCCTGATCGAGTGTGAGCACACTACCCGCCAGAGAGCCGCCTGGCAGACGAACAACACCATCCTGAATGAGCACATCCTGTCCACCCAGACTGCTTGGTCCTTCCAGTTCCCCTGTGCCCCGCATGGCGTCCGTCACGAAAAGAAGGCGATCTCCCATCACGCGTGATGCCAGACGGAAGCTGGCGGGATGAACATGGTGCGTATCGAAAATCATCTCTGCATAAGCCGTGTCACTGCACATCAGTGCCGTAACGGGACCAGGCTTGCGCCCTTCAATGGGAGACATGGCGTTGAAGAGATGTGTTGCGCCAATCGTACCGCCAGAACCGCACACCAGACAGATGGCGCGCTCCGTTCCATCATAGTCCGTTGTCGTGTGACCAAGGCTGACGCGCACATTGGCTTGAGCGAAACTGCGCATCGCGCTCTCAGCATGTTCAAGTTCCGGCGCGAGCGTGACCACACGCACACATCCCGTTGCGATGGCGTCCTGAACTTTTTCTGGAGAGGGAGGAATAGCGAACGGAGGTTGTGCACCAAGTTTGTGGGGGCTGACGAACGGCCCTTCCAGATGCGCGCCATGAATACGCGGCCCGTTCTCGACGCCGCGTTTACAGACTTCTGCCACAGCCCGCAGAGCGTTCATGACGTCGTTCCAGGGTGCGGTGATGGTTGTCGGCAGAATGGTGGTTGTGCCGTGTGACATATGAAAGCGGGCCAGAGTCTCAATGGCCTCAACACCATCCATGGTGTCAGCGCCGCCACCGCCATGGACATGCCCATCAATGAAGCCGGGAAGAATATAGCGCTTCCCAGCGTTTTTCAGAGGCTCCAGATCACGGATGTGGCTGTCGAAGGTGACACGTCCCGGAACAATGCGATCACGGAGAACGAGGTTACCATCGAGATGAGAGATCATTTTTTCTGGTCCAGTGGCAGGAGGCCCGTCTGTCCGTAACGGCGGGCGTAGAAAAGAACTGCGAGATAGGATGGCAGGACGAGGAGTGCAAACATCGCCTGAAAGCCGACATAAGGCTTCAGCAGAACATAGATCTGCGGAATGATCGCACCGCCGCTATACGCCATGACGAGCAGGGCCGAGGCTAATGGTGTCCATGGGCCGGCACCCCGGATGGCAATCGGGAAGATCGTCGGCATGATCATGGCGTTTGTGGCACCCAGCAGAGCGACGCAGAGCACCGAGGCGTAACCCTGCGTCAGGAAGGCCGCAATGGTCAGGATGCAGCCGCCAATGCAGGAAAATTCAAGAAAGCGTTCCTGCGTCATCATACGTGGAACAACAATGAACCCTGCGACATAACCCGCCAGCATTCCGGCAAGGGTCAGGGAGGTGAAGAATTTGGTCTGGCTCAGCGGAAGGCCAAAGCCTTGCCCGTATGTCCCGATGGCGTCGCCGGCCATGACTTCAATGCCGACATAGAGGAACATGGCCCCAATGCCGAAGACGAGATGCGGCCGGAAAATCTTCTCGCTGCTTCCGCTCACGCTGGGAAGTGGCGGGGCCTGAAGTTCCGGCAGGGGGAAGAAAATGACGCCCACCGCAGCCACCAGCAGAACGACAGCCATGCTCATATATGGCGCATAAATAGCATGAACAAAGCTGTTCAGAATGGCGTCTCGTGCTTCTGGCGTTGCAGCAAGCTGTGCTTTTTCCGCGACATTTCCGATATCGCCCATGACGACTGTGGCCAGTACGATAGGTGCCAGAATACCGGCGAATTTATTGCAGACACCCATGATGGCAATACGCTGGGCAGCCCGTTCGGACGGACCAAGAAGGCTGACCAGCGGGTTGATGACGACCTGCATCAGCGCAAGGCCTGAACCCAGCACCAGAAGCCCGGCCAGTGCGCCGCCATAAATGCGCATGGAGACGAACTGCCCGAACAGAGCCACGCCCGCCGCACACAAAACCAGAGCCCCGGATAGACCACGGCGCAAACCTAGTGACCGGGCGACAAATGATGCGGGAATGGAGAACAGGAAATACGACAGGTAGAAGACCAGAGGCACCAGAAAGGCGCTGACGTCTCCCAGGGAGAACGCAACCCGGACAAATGAGATCAGCGGCCCGTTCAGCCAGGTCACAAAACCCATCATGAAGAAGATGGCGGCGGCAACACCAAGTGGACCAAGGCCGTATGAGCCAGTCAGGCTGTCCGGGGAACGGTTCATGTCACTTCGGCTCCACAGGCCTGATCGTACAGGCCAAGAACTGTGTCGATTGCGGAAAGAATAACTGCGCGGGGATGCCGTGGAAGCAGTCCGTCGCGGATTTTTTCGTACTGCACAGGCAGAAACTGGCTCAGAAGCGGATCTGGCAGCCCTGTTTCTTCAAGCTGGCGCAGAAGCGTTTCCACAGCCGCTTCCGCATCCGGCTGAGGCCAGTAATAGCGGATGCGGTCGCTGTAAGCATAGTGACGGAGAATGGCGAGCTTTCTGTCCGTGCCTTCGTAATGGCCACGCCACTGCGCAGGCTGCTGCGTCATGATCCGTTCCATGACCGCCCGCAGGCTTTCCTGCTGCGGCAAAAGGACAGAGCGGATACTGTCCAGCCCATACAGGGCTTCACGCAGGGCAAAGGTCAGACCTGGTCCGACCTTCAGGAGCAGGAAGCCGTCTTCTACAAGCGCGCGCAGGGCGGAGAGGGGCTGATAATCGGTCGAATGGGCTTCGAAGATCTGGCCCGGCATCCTGTTCAGCGTGGCCGAGAGGGTTTGCGCGCGGGGCCGGTCGTAAATCACGACATCTTCCACGCCGAACTCCACGCCCGGCTGAACGACAAGCCCGATCACACGGTCCCAGACGTCATTGCCCAGAACGCGGCGGAACAGCGTTTCGTGAATCTGAAGTGTGGCAGTGGCAGCGTCCGGAGAGGTCGGCTCCAAATGGTCCAGAGCCTCAGCCGCACCACCCGGAACAGGTACTTCCGTTCCGATAATATAGACGGCCTGACCGGGAGCCGCGCTTTCGGCGCGCTGTGCAAGGGCGCAGGCGCGTTCGGCAACAGTTTCATCGGACAGCGCAACCGGTTCGCCCGCACAGCCCATGCTGGCATCGAGATGCAGTTTGACGAAGCCCGCTTTCGCAAAGGCTTCAATCATGGTCAGGGCCTTCTCCATGGCCTCCTGCGGGGGCAGGGATTTCCATGGATTGGGCCCAAGATGGTCACCACCAAGGAGAACAAGATGTGCCGGGCAGCCGACCTTCGCAGCAATGCCCAGCACAAGATCCCGGAAATCTGCCGGGGTCATGCCAGTATAACCCCCATCCTGATTGACCTGATTGCAGGTCGCCTCGATCAGGACAGGCCGACCGGTTCTGGCCGCGCGCTGCAATGCGGCTTCCAGCACCAGTGGATGCGCGGAGCAGACGGAGGCCAGACCCTGGCGCTGTGCCGGAGGAACGGCTGGGTCATGCGCCTGTTTGACGAGGTTCAGAAAGGGGGAAATGCTCATGATCAGGCGATCGTCACGACTTTGGTGAGGTGACGCGGTGCCAGGGTATCAAGGCCCTTGGAGCGGGCGACATATTCACCGAAAAGCTGCAGCACGGGCAGAACGACCAACGGACGCACATCCGCGCCCTCTTTGACGGACAGCGAGACTGTGCCGGGGCCACCGATACCCAGAACACGTGCGCCCTTGGCCATCAGATCCTTGGCGAGAATGCTCTCTTCTTCCAACGTGTCCGGGCGGTACAGGAAGACGACGAGTGAGCTGTCATCAATCAGGCTGATCGGGCCGTGACGGTATTCTAGCGGATGATGCGCTTCTGTCTGGCTCAGGCTCATTTCCTGAAGCTTCAGGGAGCCTTCGCGTGCAACACCATAAAGCGCACCAGCGCCCAGGAACACGAAATGGGACCGACCTTCGATCAGCGCTTTGAGCTGTGAGTCGGCCTCGTTAAGGAGCTCTTCGGCAGCCTTTGTCGTCTCCGGCGTAACGGCAATACCCGCATAACGTAGGCCCATCAGCAGCATCAGACTGGCTGATGCCGTCATGACGATCCCTTCTTCAGCGTGCGTTTCAGCCAGAACGGTCTCGTCCGCGTTTTTTTCCAGGCTCGTGTCTTCCGCACAGGTGAACGCCGTGACGTGCAGTCCGTTCTTGCGGCTCTCGATGGCAGCGGCAACGGTTTCGGTGGATTCACCACTGCGGGAAAGCGCCAGAATGTTCGGGCGAATGTTTGAGGGCACATAGTCCTGCGGGCGACGGGTCCATTCATTGCCCGCGACAGCGCGGGAGAACACTCCGTGTGCGTTCAGACTGGCGGCAATGGAGTCCGCAATATGGACGGATGTGCCGCAGCCGACAACGACTGTCACGGTTTCAGGGTCCGGGTGGACATCCCGCATGTCCACCTTGTTCCAGAGGGGAAACTGTTCGCGAATACCGCGTTCGGTAGCGTTCATGAGAGAGAGCCTTTCAGGAGCCAAGTCCCGCAGCGCCAAGCGTGCGGGCAAGAGATGTGATCCAGGACGCGTCAGGCGTCCATCCAGCTTGACGGGCCGCAGTCAGGAGACCGCCACCGATAGGAGGTAAAAGCGGAGAGACAGGCGTACCGCACTGCGCCGCGATGGCGTTGCGCAGGAACGGACTTTGAAGCGTGCCACCTGCGTAGCTCCAGGGCAGTTCTACGTCCGGCATTTTGGTTCGTGCCGCCCGAATATGTACGGCCAGTTCGGTTGCGGCAGTATTCAGAAGGGCCGCGGCGGGTGTGCAGCCGTTTTCAGCCAATGTCGAAACATGGCGTGCCAAGGCAGCAACGGCGGAGCGCGGATGCTCCAGATTGCCGTACCACTCAAGAAGGGCAGGGGTGCAGAGCTTTGGATCCGAGGGCAGACCCATGGCCATACAGAATGGTTCCAGAAATGCGAAATCCCGCGTGTTCCGGCCATCCAGAATATGGGTCAGAAGCGTCAGGGCATTGCGGCCGATCTGATAGGCGCTTCCTTCATCGCCAAACAGGCTTCCCCATCCGCCAACGCGACAATGTTGACCTCGCCCGTCCGAGGCCCAGGCCATGGAACCAGTACCAGACAGAACAAGCACCCCCGGTTCGCCACCAAAAGCGGCGGAACAGGCCATATCCACATCGTTCGTCAGGGAATAGGGGATTTTGCCAACACTCTCCGAAACAGCGTCTTCTTGTCGTGCGCAGAGTGTTGCGCTTTCACCGTAACCTGCAAGTCCCAGACCAACGGCCTGTGTCGAGGTGGGAAGTAACTTGAGCAGCCCTGTCAAGCGTTCCCGCCAGAGCGGCTGATCGAACGGATTTGTGCCACCGGTCTGCTCAACATTGGCGATTGTGCCGTCAGAGTTGAGCACCACAAGAAGGGTCTTGCTGCCGCCACCGTCAATCGCTGCGATACAGGGTTCAGTCACGGCAAAACTTTCCGGGGCCATTTGATCCTTTTTCGATATGACCGGTCGCAACGCGGTCATGTCAAGTCATCTTTATGATCGAAATGTTCCAATTTCGATCATTTCATGCGTGCTTCCCAAAAAGCCTGAGCGTGACTAGAGTGGTTGCGTCATGGCCCACAGGGGAGAGCGACCTTGGCTTCCGACCGTCTGACGCAGATCCGTCACTATCTTTATCTGAACGGCATGACTGGCGTTCACGAACTGGCTGAGCAGGTCGATGCATCGCTTGCAACGATCAGGCGTGATCTCCAGCGACTGGAAGAGCAGGGTATTGTCATCCGGACACATGGTGGGGCGTCCCTCGCCGAATCCGTTGATCGTGAAGTGGCGTTTGAAACCCGCGAAAATCAGGCTCTGGATCATAAGCGCGCTATTGCGGATGAGGCATTCTCCTGCCTGAAGCGCGGTTCGGCGGTCTTTTTTGATGCCGGAACGACTGTGCTGCAGCTCGCCCGGCGTCTGCGGATCGACCCGATGCCCCTGACGGTTTTCTCCAATAACATCACGGTATCAGAAGCCCTGAGCGGGGTTGAAGGCGTTGAGATGATCCTTCTGGGTGGTCGTCTGCGTCATGCCAACCGTAGTCTTGTGGGAATTTTGGCGGAGCAGGCCATCGAAAATCTTTGGTTCGATCAGGTATTTCTGGGTGCCAGTGCCGTACAACCTGACGATACGATTTCGACTCCGGATGGCGAGGAAGCAAGCCTGAACGCTGCCATGATGCGGCGTACGGAAGAGTGCTTCCTTCTCGTAGACAGCATGAAGTTCGGGCGTCGGTCCACTTACAAGGTAGGGCATCTGGATCAGGTGTCCTGTGTCTTTACGGATACGGAACTGGACCCAGGACAGATTCAGACGTTGCGGGAACGCGGGCACAAGCTTGTTCTCGCCGGGCATGCAGAAGGAAACAGCGATGACACTGAATGATCCGCGGATTGTAGCGGAAGTTGAGCCTCTGGCTGATCTTTATGAAAAGGCGCTCGGAGAAAACGATCTTCAGACGCTGGATGATCTCTTTTACGCTGGACCAGAGACAGTGCGTTACGGCGTTGGCGAAAATCTGTACGGCATTGAGGAAATTCGTGAGTTCCGAAAGAAGCGGCCCGGCGGTTCGCCTCCACGGGATGTTCTGCGGCGTGTGATTACAACGATTGGTCAAGATGCGGCTGTCGTGGATCTGGAGTTCCAGCGAAAGGGCGGCACGAAAATTGGGCGTCAGAGTCAGACATGGTTTCGTACACAGAACGGCTGGAAAATTCTCGCTGCCCATGTTTCCCTGATGGCAGACATATCCTGAAATTGCCCCTGAAGGAGCGAAATTGGCGCCATGAGCCTGTCAGAAGATACCGAAATCAAGGTCCTTGCCGCCGCTAACGGGCTTGCGATTCCTACCGAATTCCATGAGGGCGTGCGTATGAACCTCGACCTTTTACGGTCTTACGCGACGCTGATTGAAGGCATGGACTTGTCCGACCGGCTTGAGCCAGCTTTCGAGTACGAGCCATGAGCGGTCTGCAGTTCCGGACGCTGGATATTGCTGCAAAGGTTCGTGGTGGCGACATCTCTGCAACTGAAGTCACTCAAGCCGTATTTGCGGATATTGTCCAGCGCGATGATCTTCTGAACTGCGTCACCCGGCCGTTGACGGATCGTGCCATGGCAGCGGCTGCTGCGGTGGATGCTGCTGTTGCGGAAGGTCGTGATCCGGGTGCTCTGGCAGGTGTGCCGTTCGGGATCAAGGATCTGTTCGATGTGGCCGGTCAGGTGACAACGGCTGGATCGAAAGTTCTAGCCAATGATCCGCCTGCTACGCGGGATGCTGCGCTTGTCACGCGCCTGATTGATGCGGGCGCCATTCCTGTCGCGCTGACGAATATGGACGAGTTCGCCTACGGGTTTGCAACGGACAACGCTCATCATGGTGTCACGCGGAATCCGCACGCGCCGCATCATCTGGCGGGTGGATCTTCGGGTGGGTCCGCCGCTGGCGTGGCGGCGCGTCTGTTCTCTCTGGGGCTGGGATCCGACACGAACGGGTCCATTCGTGTTCCGGCTTCGCTGTGCGGAATCTGGGGACTCCGTGCGACACAGGGGCGGCTCCCTGTCGAAGGGAGTTATCCGTTTGTCGCCAGCCTCGACACTGTTGGCCCGTTTGCCGACAGTGCGGGTGGTCTGCGTGCCTGTTTCGAAGCGCTGGTTCAGACCGAAAACGCTCCTGTTGATGTCGGGGCGCTGAAAGTGGCTCGTCTGGGTGGATGGTTCGCAGAGAACATGTCTGTCCCGATGGCAGATGCTGTGGACGCATTGGGCGAGCGTCTGGGAGCCACACGAACAGTCGAACTGCCGGAAGTGGCCCGTGCGCGGGCGTCGGCATTCGTCATCAGTGCATCGGAAGGTGCGGCTCTTCATCTGCATCGGTTGCGCACCCAGGCACAGGATTACGATCCAGCCGTTCGCGATCGCCTTCTGGCCGGTGCGCTTTTGCCCGCATCCCTGATTTTTCAGGCCCATCGCCTGCGGAACTGGTTCCGTGCCCGGATGCATGAGGCCTTTGCGGATGCGGATATCCTGCTGGCTCCAGCTGTTGTGGGTGAAGCGCCGCGTTTCGATCAGCCCTTGATTGAGGTGGGCGGCAAGATGGTTTCGGCACGCGCGAACCTTGGGCTTTATACCCAACCGCTTACACTGGCGGGTTTCCCGGTTCTGACGGTCCCTATGAAGACAGCGGGCCTTCCATTGGGGGCACAACTTATTGCGCGCCCTGGCCGGGAAGATCGGCTGCTGGCTCTGGGCGAGTCTCTGGAACGCGACGGCAGCGCCGTTGCCCGGCTGGTCTGAGGATTAAAAAGAGAGTCGTCATTGAGGCGGCTCTCCTGCCAATTTTACCAGGCTGCGACAGCCCCATCACTTCTCGGGTCTGTCGCCCCTTCAAAACGTCCATTGCTGTGGCGAACGATCGCACCCGCATGTCCCATGACAGAGGACAGAGCGGGAAGTTCTTCAATGATGTGGCCAGCCTTGTGGAGCGCCTGTACGACCTCCGGCGCAAAACCCGGCTCCACTTTCAGGGACGTGCTTTCTTCGCCCCATGTCCGGCCCAGCAGCCAGCGCGGACGGCAAATGGCCTCCTGCAATGGCACCCCATAGCGTGCATATCGGCTGAAAATGGCAGCCTGCGTCTGTGGCTGTCCTTCCCCACCCATTGTTCCGTAAACCATTGTGCGTCCGTCTTTCAGGCGAGCAGCGGCAGGATTCAGGGTATGGAATGGTTTGGAACCCGGAAGCAGGCAGTTCCAGCCTGAGGGTTTGAGACGGAAAGATGAACCGCGGTTCTGCCAGAACAGACCACTTTGGGGCAGCATCACACCAGAACCGAACTCAAAATACAGACTTTGGATCATGCTGACTGCGACGCCGTTGCTGTCAATCGCGCCCATCCACGTCGTATCGCCCCACTGGGTTTCTTCGGTCCAGGGGAAGGCCTTGGTCATCGAAATACGGGCAGCCATGTCATCCAAGGCGTTCTGATCTGCCAGAAGAGCGCGAATGTCGGCTTCAGCGGTAGAGCGTCCGTCAATCTCGCGGTTGCGATACCGGAAGGCCTGTTTGGTGGCCTCGATCAACCCATGCAGATGTTCAAAGGTTTCCGGTCCGTCATGATGGGGGAGGCGGTCTTCCAGGGCCAGAATTAACAGCGACGCTGCGCCCTGTGTGGGAGGCGCCATATTATAAAGCGTGCCCAAAGAAGTCTGGACTTCCAGAGGGGCTTTGACTTCGGCCTGATGAGTCAGAAAGTCGTCCAGACGGAGAGGGCTGCCTGCGACTTCAAGATCGGCGGCCATCCCCTTTGCCAGATCGCCTTCATAGAAGCTCCTTAGGCCATGCTGCACAAGGCTGCGAAGCGTTGCGGCAAGGAAAGGAGATGTCTGAATGCTTCCTTCTACCCATGGGGTATCCCCCGGAAGGCAGGTGGCGCGGAAGGTTGGATCACCAGACAGTTCAGCCTGTTTTGACTTGAGAAGACCCGCTTCACTCTCGGAAACCACGCGTCCTGTGCTGGCATAATGAATGGCATCGCGCAGAAGCCGCTCAAGAGGCAGATTGGGCTGATGTCCTGCGCTCTCCTTCAGTGCGGCTTCCCAGCCAGAGACCGTCCCCGCAACCGTATTTGCTGCCAGACCACCACGCCAGGGAATGATGCTGTGTCCAGCCTGTGCATAAAGATCAAGCGTTGCGTTGCGCGCGAGGCGACCACACGCATCAATCGCGATCGTTTTTCCATTGGGATATGAAATTACCCAGAACCCATCCCCGCCGAGACCAGTCATGTGCGGATAGACAGCGGCCAGGGCCGCGGCAGTTGCGACCACAGCCTCAATGGCCGTACCGCCATCTTTTAGAACATCAAGGCCTGCCTGACTGGCCAGATGGTGAGGAGATGTCACCATCCCGCGTAGAGAATTGGGTGTCTGCATGGGAAATACCGTCACGAGAGAGGGATGGGACGAAGGCGTGAAATGTGGTCACACAGCGTTCGAATTAGGAGGTCTTCCGGCCCTTGTGCTGTTTGATGACGCGTCGCGGCGATAAAATCGACGTCTGGAATAGGGGGTAGACTGTCAGGCTGGTAGACGGAGAGGCCCTCGGTTCCGCTAAGGAAGCTGGGTTGGGCTGTGACGCCATAGCCAGCGCGAACCGCAGCAAGAATGGCGCTGAGATTGCTGCTGGTGAAAGCAATATGCCAAGATTGCCCAGCACGATTGAGAGCCTCAATGGCAAGACGCCTCGTGACGCTGCCTTCAGGAAAGGTCACGAGGGGGAGGGATGCGCCTTTTTCCGGCAGGGTCTCTTCCGGTCCAAACCATCTCAATTCTTCCGTCCAAAGCTTCTGGCCATGCGTTTCAGAAGATCGACGCATCCCACAAAGCAGATCGATTTCGTCGTTTTCCAACAGGCGCGTCAACGACGCGCTGAGGCCAACGGTCATGGTGATCTGAAGGGACGGATGAGCGGCACGGAACGTTCCCAGGATTTCGGGAAATCGCGTCAGGAGCAGGTCTTCCGTGACGCCCAGACGAATCGTGCCGCGTGGGATTCCCTTCCGAAAATAGGCAAACAGGTTGCTTTCAACCTGCAACAGTCTCTGGCCCAGCGATACAAGGGCCATCCCGTCGTCCGTGAGCCTTACAGCCTTCGTACTGCGAGCAAGTAGGCGCGTTCCAAGCTGCTCCTCAAGCCGGCTGACATGCTGGCTGATGGTGGACTGGCTGAAACCAAGCGTCTGGGCCGCAGACGTGAAATGCAGGGTTTCTGCGACAGCCAGAAATGAACGCAGATGCATGGGATCAAGATACGTCTGATCTTTCATGCGAATATGTGAGGATAGTTTTATCACGCAGTCAACTTGATCTGATTCCGTTATGAGCGCACAGTTCCTGCAAGACATGATTTCCTTCCGGCGGAGACAGAATGACAGTTCACGGAGCCCGCGCCGTTCAACGGTGTCGTACCCTTGTTGAACCCCCTTTCAGCGAGATGGCGGATCAGCTTTTCCGTTACTGGCTCGGAACATCCTATCGACATACGCTCGCCCAGGTCCAGATTTGGATGGAAGAAGCGGGAATGTCTGTCCGGACGGACGCCGTTGGCAATCTGATCGGCCGATATGAAGGAACAGATCCGGCTTCACCGGCGCTTGTGATCGGCTCTCATCTGGATACCGTGCGCAATGGTGGAGCCTTTGATGGCAATCTGGGCGTGATGCTTGGAATTGAACTGGTCTCTGCACTGCATGACAATAATGAGCGCCTGTTGTTTCCCATCGAAGTCATTGGCTTTGGGGATGAGGAAGGCTCCCGCTTTCCAATCCCCATGATCTGCTCCCGCACGGTGACAGGATCGATCACGTCAGCCCCGCAAGGGGTGACGGATGCGCATGGCATGACTGTTTCAGAGGCTATGATTGCATACGGTCTCGATCCGGCAAGGTTGAAAGAGGCTGCGCGTCGCCCGGAAGAGATTCTGGCGTTCATTGAACCTCATATCGAACAGGGACCATGCCTCGAAGCGGCTGACAGGCCCTTGGGCGTTGTAACGGCGATTGCTGCACAGACGCGCCAGCGTGTGGTCGTCAAAGGACAGGCTGATCATGCCGGGACGACGCCCATGCTTCTGCGCCGGGACGCTCTGGCCGGGGCTGCCGAAATGATTTTGGCGGTTGAGAAGCGCGGTGCTGCAGGAACAGGAAATCAGATGGCGACTGTCGGGCAGATGGATATTGCTCCCAACACGTCCAATGTCATTCCTGGCGATGTGTGGTTCTCGCTGGATATGCGTGCAGCTTCCGATGATGTGCGGAACAGTCTCGTGCAAGAGATCCATGCCGATATCCGGCAGATTGCCGAACGCCGTGGACTGGACGTTTCATTTACCGCACCGCAGGAGCTCGCGGCTTCAGCTTGCTCTCCAGAAATTATGGGCCAGTTTGCCAGCGCCATTGAAAAAGTAACCGGGCAACCCGCTCCTCAACTTCTGAGTGGTGCAGGACATGACAGCATGGTCATGATGGGATTTTGCCCGATGGGTATGCTGTTCATTCGCAGTCCGGGTGGGTTGAGCCACCATCCGGATGAAACGGTGCTTGTGGAGGATGTCGAACTCGCCCACCGCGCCCTGCTTGCTTTCGTCAAGGAATTCCAGTCATGAGCCTGACTTACTCCCAGATTGATCCTCCCTCCCGCCTGCTGATGGGTGCCGGACCAGCCAACGTTCATCCGCGTATCCTGCGAGCCATGGCAACGGATGTGATCGGGCAAATGGACCCGGAAATGACAGCATATATGGACGAAACCATGGCGCTGTATCGGGAAGTGTTCCAGACGAAGAACCACTGGACGTTGTTGGTGAATGGTTCGGCCCGTTCCGCAATTGAGGCAGCTCTGGTGTCGCTGGTTTCGCCGGGCATGAAAGTTGTGATTCCGCGGATTGGCCGGTTCGGTCTGTTACTGACGGAGATCGTTCATCGCTGTGGCGGTATTCCCTGCACGATTGATGTTGAATGGGGGCAGGTTGTCGATCCAGCCGTGGTTGAAGCGGCGATCATTGAACACCAGCCGGGACTGGTCGCGGCAGTGCACGGTGATACGTCCACAACGACAGCCCAGCCGCTCGAGGAAATTGGCGCCATCTGCCGTCGCCATAACGTACTGTTCTACGTGGATGCGACGGCAACACTGGGCGGCATGGAGTTCAAGACGGACGCGTGGAACATCGATGTCGCCACGGCTGGATTGCAGAAATGCCTTGGTGGGCCGCCGGGTTCCGCGCCCATCACGCTCTCTGACCGTGCCGTGGACGCTATTTTACGTCGTCGCCACGATGAGGCCGGGATTGCGACAGGTCAGCCACAGGGCGATGGACCGGTCATCCAGTCGAACTATTTCGATCTGGCGATGCTGATGAATTACTGGTCTCCGGCCCGGATGAACCATCACACCGAAGCGACCTCCATGCTCTATGCCTCCCGTGAGGCAGCCCGGATTGTGGTCGAGGAAGGTGTGCAGGCGCGGGTTGAGCGTCATACCCGTGCCGGGCGCGCCATGGTGGCCGGTCTGCGGGCGATGGGCCTGCGTGTTTATGGTGACGATGCAACGCGCATGGCAAATGTGACAGGTGTGTGGGTGCCAGAGGGGGTAGACAATGCGCGCGTCCGGGAACTGATGCGCAAGGATTTCGAGATTGAGATCGTATCCTCCTTTGGTCCGCTGACAGGCAAGATCTGGCGGATCGGTGCCATGGGCGTGAATGCGCAGAAGCACAAGGTGCTGCTCACGCTCGCTGCCTTCGAGGCGGTGCTCGCGCGTGAGGGCGTCAGCCTGCCGCGTGGTGCTGGTGTCGATGCCGCGCGTGCGGCATGGGACGCAGCCTGAGGGGCATTATGTCTTAGGGTGGTTCTTCCGACCCGAACCACTTTTCTTGCCGCCACCGCTTTCCTTGTTGACGGTGGCCCAAGCGCGGCGTTCGGCTTCTTTCTCCGAAACGCCGCGTTCTTCATAGCTTTCTTCGATATGCTGAGCCTGCCGTTTCTGCTTGTCCGTATAGGCCGACTTATCTCCGCGTGGCATGAGGATACCTCCTGAAAGCGCGTTGCCGTTTCAGGTGTACGCAGGTGAGCCGGGCCAGTTTCCCCAACTCTGCGGCAAAGCAGCCCCGTTTTCACGAAATGTGAGTATTTTTTCCCTTTTCAGGGCTTGCAAAGAAAAAAATCGTCCGCTAGAACGCGCCTACCTCGATGGTAGCGCCGGTGTAGCTCAGCTGGTAGAGCACGTCATTCGTAATGATGGGGTCGGGAGTTCGAATCTCTTCTCCGGCACCATCGAGGTCTTCCTCAAAAATTCAGCCTCAGTCTAGCAGTGCCAAGTGCTGCAATAGCTGAATTTTGTCATATTATTTCAAAAATAATCCTTCCGCAGCGTGCAAATCGTACGAAATGGTCCTACCTTGATCTTCGCATCCTGATGCGTAAGCCATGATGTTGCGTGCTGCACTGTCCTCTGATGGCTCCATGCGCTAGGGTAGGAGCGTCATGACTGACCGTTTTCACAAGCGCCTCTGGCAAAATGCCGTCAACCTCTCCCGGACGTCCCAGAAGCCTCACGACTCTCTTCACGTTGTAGAGGGACTGCATGAGTGTTCGGTCTGCGGCCTGTTTCAGCGTGTTCCAAAGCTAAAACCCGGATTTCTGGCGGAATGTCAGCGGTGCGGATCACAGATTGTCCGTCGGCGAAAAACATCCGTCATCGGGGCTCCTGCGGCGTTCTGTGTCGCATCTGCTGCCTTATATGTGGCTTTGTTGATCAGTCCGCTCATGACCCTGAATGTTTATGGGCGGGAAAACACCGTCGCCCTGATGTCCGGCCCGATAGAGCTGAGCTACCAAGGGTATAATACCATGAGCCTCCTCGTGGGGCTTACAACACTGGCTATGCCCGGTGTTGTGATTGTTCTAATGGCGGCTGTTCTTTACGGCGCTTCGCGGCCTCATATGCCGGATTGGACCCCTAGACTTCTGACCTGGTACGACCGTCTGCGGGGCTGGTCGATGGTGGAAGTGTATGTTCTGGGTGTGCTCGTCGCTTATACCAAGCTGGTTGACCTTGCTCTCGTAGATTTACAGCCGGGCGTTTATCTTCTTGGTGGCCTAATGCTGACCATGGCGGCGATGGACTCCACTTTTGACGATGAGCTGATCTGGAACAACCGGGATTTGCGCAAAAGGGTAGATGGTCATCGCGGCAAGGTGCTGAATGTTGCGCAACTCGATGCGCATAAAGACCCGTTGCCTCCGGTCGAACACATGCTTTCCTGTCATGCCTGTGGGTTGGTCGTAGCCTTCGATCATGCGGTTCCGCAGGAAGCGGATATGGGGGACTGCCCTCGCTGTGACCAGATCCTTCGTCGCAGGAAACGCCAGAGTTTGGCTTCTGCGAGCTGCTTTCTGGTTGCAGGTATTATCTTTTATATTCCGGCAAACATGCTGCCCGTCATGACTTATACGAAAGTGGGGCACGGTGCGCCGAGTACGATTATCAGTGGTGTGATTGAACTCTGGCAGGCGGGAATGATCCCGCTTTCGCTGCTGGTGCTGTTTGCCAGCATTACCGTACCGGTTCTGAAGATTCTGGCGCTGAGTTTCATGATTATCAGTACCAAGCTTAGATCTCGTTGGCAGCTTCCGCTGCTTGGGAAACTGTATCGTCTGGTGGATATCATTGGCCGATGGTCGATGATCGACGTGTTCATGATTTCCATTCTCTGCGCTGTGGTGCATTTCGCTTTTCTGGCTAATGTCACAGCCGATCCCGGCATGATCTGTTTTGCACTTGTGGTCATTCTCACAATTTTTGCGGTTGAACTGTTTGATCCGCGGAGCATGTGGGATGCGGCCGGGCTGAATCAGTCTGTGCCCGAGGATGCTGCTGGGCAGATTCGTCCGGATGCACCGATTCCTGATGGGCCTGCCCCGTCTTCCGATACCCTTCATATGGAGTCTGAACGCGCGTGAGCGATTCCCGAAATGATCGCGGGCAGCAGCCGGCATTGCCGGAGGAAGCTCCGGTGCGTCGTACCCGCTTTTCTCTGATCCTGCTGATTCCCGTGCTGGCAATTCTCATCTCCGGATGGCTTGCCTGGAAGCATTTTGCGACGCGCGGTCCGGAAATCACAATCACCTTCGATACGGCTGACGGGCTGACGCCAGGTCAGACGCAGGTGAAGAATAAAGCTGTGACTTTGGGGACGGTTCAGGAAATTACCCTGAGCAAAGACATGCAGCATGTGAACGTCAAAGTTCAGATGAACGCTAACAGCGCTCATATCCTGACAGACAACACACGGTTCTGGGTTGTTCGTCCCCGGATCAACGGAGCGAGCATCACAGGTCTGGATACGTTGATTTCCGGTGCCTACATCGCCATTGATCCTGGAACGCCCAATGGGCATTACCAAACTGAATTCAGGGGGCTTGAGTCGGTTCCTGGAGTACGTTCGGATCAGCCGGGAACGACATTCTGGCTGGTGTCACCTGCTCTCGGCTCGCTAGGGCAGGGGGCTCCAGTCTTCTTCCGTGATGTTCCTGTGGGCGAAGTTCTTGGCTACACGATGCCTCCCGGCGGGGAGGGGCCCATCGTCATACAGGTTTTCGTCAAAGCGCCTTATGACCATTACCTGCGGACAGACAGTCGGTTCTGGAATGTGTCGGGTATTCAGGTTGGGCTCGGTGCCGGTGGTCTGAAGGTGCAGATGCAGTCCATTCAGGCGCTGTTCTCTGGTGGTGTTGCCTTCGGGTTGCCTGATCGTCGTCGGGAGCTTGCCGCGCCTGTTGCGCCAGCCAATTCCGTTTTCAAGCTGTATACGAGTCAGGAAGACGCAGACAGCGCGCGTTATCATCAGCGCCTGCGTGTCGCCACTTACATCGATACGTCTGTAAAGGGGCTTGCAGCCGGTAGCCAAGTCAGCATGTTCGGGTTGCAGGTGGGAACGGTGACGGCCGTCAAGCTGCAGATTCCTTCGCCGCAGGATAAGCCGCGCGTTCGGGTGGAAATGCAGATCGAACCCGAGCGTATGATGCCGGAATGGAAAGAGAGCCAACTCGCACAGGCCAAAGAATATCTTGCGGCTTTTGTGGCTAATGGCATGCGAGCATCGGTGCAGAGTGCCAGCTTCCTGACGGGAGAGTCCATGATTGGGCTCCAGTTCGTCAAGAATGCCCCTCCTCTGGCACTGACCTACGAAGGCGATGTTGCAATCATGCCGAGCCAGCCAGGCGGGGTTGATGGCATTATGGATTCCGTCTCGACGATTACGGACAAGATTGCTGCCATGCCGCTCACCCAGATCGGGGAGCACGTCAATGGCCTGATTGCTCATGCTGACGGGCGGCTGAACAGTCGCGAAGTGACGCAGTCTCTCGTAGCGCTCCGCAATTCTCTTCAGCATCTGGATACGCTAACCAAGAATGCCAACCAGCACCTACCGGAGCTTCTGGCATCTCTGCAGGGGACGATGAATAACGCCCAGTCTCTTCTTGGAGCCTATGGTGGCGATACGGACTTTCATCGCAGCCTTCAGGGGATGATCACCCAGATGACACAGATGGCTCGGTCCCTGCGTCTTCTGACAGATTATCTGGACCACCATCCTTCCGCACTTATTACCGGCCGCAGGAACTGACCCATGGCACAGTTTTCGTCTTCTTCTACTCGTTTGCTGTTTGCAGGGTGCATGCTGGGTCTGATGGGTGGCTTGTCTGCCTGTAGCAGTGATCCAAAGCTTTATACCCTGGCCCCGCTGCCGGGAGCCTCCCAGATGGGAGGCCCGACAGTTGTTGAAGTTCGGACACCCGTGGTTGCGATGCGTCTGGATCGCGATACGATTGTCAGGGCAAACCAGGATTATCAGACCAAGCTGGCATCGGGGGATAGCTGGAGCGAGGCTCTGCCGAATATGATCGCTCACACTTTGACGACCGATCTGGCTCAGCGTCTGCCGGGGACGACCGTGTTTGCTCAGGACGATGCGGTGACGACAACGCCGTCAGCTTATGTCGAAGTGACGGTTCGTAATTTTGAAGCGGATGCGGCAGGGCATGCTCTGATCATGGGGATGCTGTCAGTGCATCCTGCTGGAAAGATGATTGGCCCGGTTCTCACCCAACCCTTCGTCTGGAAGTCTTCTGAGACGGTGGACAAAGACACGGTGAAGCTGACTGCCGCTTTGAGTCAGGGACTGTCCGTGTTGGCAGACCAGATTGCGGCTCAAGTAAGAGCGCTGCCAGCGCCTGTGAAGTGAGACTTTCGTATATCATCCAATAAAAAAGGCTCCCGGGTGGGAGCCTTTTTTTGTGCAGTGCAAACTACAATGGTGGAAGCCTAGAGCTTTTCGACCTGATTGTAGTCCAGATCCACCGGAGTCGAACGACCGAAGATGGAAACGCTGACCTTGAGACGCTGGCGCTCTTCGTCGACTTCCTCGATCATGCCGGTGAAGGACGTGAAAGGGCCATCGGCCACACGGATCTGTTCGCCGATCTCGAAGGTCAGAGCAGAACGCGGACGCTCCACACCTTCCTGAGCCTGCTTCATGATCCGGTCTGCTTCTGCAGAAGTAATAGGCGTCGGACGGTTGCGGGTTCCGAGGAAGCCTGTGACCTTAGGAGTGTCCTTGACGAGATGCCAGGCATCGTCCGTCAGTTCCATCTTTACGAGAACGTAGCCCGGAAAGAACTTGCGCTCGGCATTGACCTTACGGCCACGGCGCATCTCGGTCACGTCTTCAGAAGGAACAAGAATCTGTTCGAAGTGGTCGGACAGGCCTTTCTGTGCAGCCTGTTCCTGAATGTGGCTCGCGATCTTTTTCTCGAAGCCGGAATAGACATGCACAACGTACCAACGCTTTGCCATGGTGCGGACCTAGCCTCCAACGCCAAAAAGTTCGCGGACGCCCAGGCCGATAACCTGATCCACGATGAAGAAGAAGATGCAGGTCACAGTGACCATGGCCAGCACCGCACCCGTCGTGATGAGGGTGTTGCGACGTGTAGGCCAGGTAACCCGTTTTGCCTCATTGCGCACGTCTTTGAGGTACGTGCCCAGATTGAAGCCGGATCCGTTTTTGTGAGGCGCCGTCTTCCGCGACTCGTCTTTCGGGGTAGTGACCGACACCATCGTCCTCGAATCAAATGAAAATCCGCATCCCGGTGCCGGAAAAGCCATCCGGGAAAACGGGGTGGCAGGGGCGGAGGGTCTCGAACCCACAACCTTCGGTTTTGGAGACCGACGCTCTAGCCAATTGAGCTACGCCCCTATCATCGTGCGTGATCATTTACATGATACGCCAACGACAGTGGGCGGAAAAGATAATGTTCGGAGATGAAAGTCAAGGGCCTGAAGTGAAAATGGTATCATATTTTCATTTCCGACATTCCCCTCTTGCGGACACATCGAAAACTGGAGTATGACACCGGCGACCTAAGGGCGGGCGTAGCATAGTGGTAATGCAGTAGCCTTCCAAGCTTCTGAGGAGGGTTCGATTCCCTTCGCCCGCTCCATTAAGGTCCATCTCCTGACAATTTGTTTGATTCCTGCCGCGTAGCCAAGGCGGTGCGTGGCTGTGTAAGTTGCCTGACAAGTAGGACTAATTCTTATTTCCGGTTGCGTGGCCATGAGGCTTTGAGAAAGCCGGTGACGCCCAGGTCGTGTCTTGCACGCATCTCCAAAACAATTCTTGGGTCAAGTGAAGTTCCATGTGGCGATGCCAGCCTTTGACTTGGACGATCCCATCCGCGTCGTCACACTTGCGGAACCGAAGTATCCGTTCGGGTAATATTCTGTCCGCTGAGGGGAAGAGGGCTCCTCGTGGAGACTGGAAAATTGCAGTGCATAAAATACATCGCACCATCAGTATTGGTTAGCGAGCTTGGCGGGGTCGGTGCGTGGCTGTGGTAAGTGCCATATGGAAAATTGATATGGCCAATGGTGCTTGTACGACCCAAAACGGCAGGCAGAACCCGAAAAATGCAAACATGTGTAGTTCAGGGATCGGTTTGCGGGCTCCTCTCGGTTGCGCTTGATCGTGATCGCGTGCTAGAGGCGGCGCCAAGTGGAGGACCGGGTTTCAGACGAATCCTGTGCAGGGTCGTGTGTGCCTGATCCTATTACGGATTTGGAAGCAAGGGACCGGATAAGCCGGTTCCGGCCGCATCCTGCGGCGGAAAAGTGAGACGGAACACGCGTGTGACGGTGACACAGGTGCCGCAGATGGGACCCACAGGGGGCTTGGCTCAACGCTATGCCCGGGCGCTTTATGATTATGCCTCGGAACAGGGAGCACTCTCTGACGTCCTGGCTCAGGTTCAGGGGCTTCGCGATGCGATTTCCCAGAGTGCTGATCTGCGGACATTCCTTGCAGATTCCCGCCTTGATGCGCACCGCTCCAGCGAGGTCGCTGGCGCCCTGACTGAAAAGCTCGGTTTTGGGGATGCTGTCCGTCGTTTTGTAGGCGTCATTGCCGCAAACCGTCGCCTTGCTGATCTCGCTGCCATCCTAGATGGCGTGCTGGCTCTTGATGCCAGCCTTCGTGGCGAGACCGTTGCAGAAATCCGTTCCGCACAACCTCTTACAGACATGCAGCGTAGCCAGCTTCAGGCCCGTCTGGCCGAAGCCGGCTACAGCCGCGTGTCCATGATCGAACGTACGGATGCTTCCTTGATCGGTGGCATGACGGTACGTGTCGGTTCTACACTGTTTGATACTTCGATCGCCGGGCGCCTGACCCGCCTGCAGAACGCCATGAAGGGAGCCGCGTGATGGATATCCGTCCCGCTGAGATTTCGGACATCCTCAAGCAGCAGATCGCGTCTTTCGACAAGGTCGAGACCGTTTCCGAGACGGGCACGGTCCTGTCGATTGGTGACGGCATTGCTCGCGTGTACGGCCTGACGAATGTCATGGCTGGCGAAATGGTCGAGTTCGAAGGAACTGGCCTCAAGGGCATGGCTCTGAACCTCGAAGCCGACAATGTTGGCGTCGTGATTTTCGGTGACGGCGACGAAATCCGCGAAGGTGACACGGTTCTTCGTACGAAGGCTGTGGTCGAAGTCCCGGTTGGCAAGGGCCTTCTTGGCCGCGTTGTCGATGGTCTTGGTAACCCGATCGATGGTCGTGGTCCGCTGGTGGACGTGGAATACCGTCGCGCCGAGGTCAAGGCTCCGGGCATCATGCCGCGTCAGTCGGTCAGCGAGCCGATGCAGACGGGTATCAAGGCTATTGACGCCCTGGTTCCGATCGGGCGTGGCCAGCGTGAGCTGATCATTGGTGACCGTCAGACCGGCAAGACCGCAATTCTGGTGGACACGATTGTCGCCCAGAAGCCGGTTAATGCTGAAGGTGACCCGAAGAAGTCCCTGTACTGCATCTATGTTGCAGTCGGTCAGAAGCGTTCCACGGTTGCAAACCTGGTCCGTACGCTGACGGAACAGGGCGCAATGGAATACTCCATCGTTGTGGCCGCTACGGCTTCTGACGCTGCCCCGATGCAGTATCTGGCACCGTACACCGCCTGCACCATGGGCGAGTACTTCCGCGACAACGGCATGCATGCTCTGGCCTGCTACGATGACCTGTCCAAGCAGGCTGTCGCTTATCGCCAGATGTCCCTGCTTCTGCGTCGTCCGCCGGCACGTGAAGCGTTCCCGGGTGACGTGTTCTATCTGCACTCGCGTCTGCTCGAGCGTGCTGCCAAGATGTCCGACGCCAATGGCGGTGGCTCTCTGACGGCTCTGCCGGTCATCGAGACGCAGGCTGGCGATACGGCTGCATACATCCCGACGAACGTGATCTCCATCACAGACGGTCAGATCTTCCTTGAGACGGATCTGTTCTACAAGGGTATCCGTCCGGCTGTGAACGTCGGTGGTTCCGTGTCCCGTGTTGGTTCTGCCGCCCAGATCAAGGCGATGAAGCAGGTCGCTGGCAAGATCAAGCTGGAGCTGGCTCAGTATCGTGAAATGGCTGCGTTCTCGCAGTTTGCTTCCGATCTCGATGCCGCAACCCGCAAGCAGCTTGAGCGTGGTGCACGTCTGGTTGAGCTCCTGAAGCAGCCTGAGACGTCTCCGCTGCCAGTTGAAGAGCAGGTTGTGGTTCTGTTCGCCGGAACACGCGGATATGTCGATCCGGTTGCTGTGGATAAGGTTGTGGCTTACGAAGCTGCCCTGCTGACAGAAATGCGTGGCGCTGGCGCCTCCATCCTGACGGCTATCCGCAACGATCGCCAGATCAAGCCGGAGACGGAAGGCAAGCTCAAGGAGCTGCTGGAAGCTTTCGGTAAGCGCTTTGCAGCCTGAGGATAGTCCATGCCCTCGCTGAAGGAACTGCGCGGTCGGATCACAGGCGTCAAATCGACGCGCAAGATCACGAACGCCATGAAAATGGTCGCAGCTTCAAAGCTGCGACGCGCCCAGTCCCAGGCTGAGGCGGCTCGTCCCTATGCTGAGGCCATGGGCCGCATGATGGCGGAACTGGCAGCGGCAAGCCGTGGGTCAGATGCGTCCAGCCTGCCGAAGCTTCTGGGCGGAACCGGTAAGGATCAGGTTCATCTTGTGGTGATCCTGACGTCTGATCGTGGTCTGGCCGGTGGCTTCAACGCCAATATCGTCCGGAGTGCGCGTCAGCTGATCCGCACCTTGCAGGACGAAGGTCGGACTGTTCGTCTCCTGCCGGTTGGTCGCAAAGGTGCGGATATTCTTGCGAAGGAATATCCGGATCTGGTTGTCGAGCGTGTGGCTGGTACGGAAGGGCGTGATGTCGGCTTCGACAAGGCTGAGTATGTGGGCAAGAAAATTGTCTCCATGCTTGAGGCTGGCGAAATCGATCGCTGCACGTTGATCTACAACCGCTTTGTCAATGCGATGTCGCAGATTGCCATCCAGCTTCCGCTGGTGCCGCTGTCTGTTGCGGAAAATGACAACGTGGACACGTCTGCGGATGCAGCCCAATACGAATTCGAGCCCGATGAGGCTACGCTGCTGGCCAACCTCCTGCCACGCAATCTCCAGGTGCAGATTTTCTCTGCCCTTCTGGAAAGCGCAGCAGGTGAGCAGGGTGCACGGATGACTGCCATGGACAATGCGAGCCGGAACGCCAGCAAGGCGATCGACCGTCTGTCCCAGAAGTACAACCGTACACGCCAGGCCAACATTACCAACGAACTGATCGAGATCATCTCCGGCGCAGAAGCCGTTTGAGATCACGCAGGAGACGAACCGATGTCTGAGACTCTTAACCCTTCTGCCCCGGCTGCAAACAATGTCGTCGGTCGTGTCACGCAGGTGCGTGGCCCGGTTGTCGATGTGCAGTTCGAAGGCACACTCCCGCATATCCTGAACGCTCTTCATGTTCAGAACGGCGATCAAACGCTTGTTCTGGAAGTCGCGCAGGAAATCGGTGAGCGCCAGGTTCGCTGCATTGCCATGGACACGACGGACGGCCTGAGCCGTGGCGCCGAAGTTCGTGACACGGGCACGCAGATCATGGTTCCGGTTGGCCCGGCTACCCTCGGCCGTATCCTGAACGTCATTGGTGAAGCCATTGACGAGCGTGGCCCGATTGTTAGCGACAAGTATTTCCCGATCCATCGTAAGGCCCCGGCTTTCGAAGATCAGGCTGCTGCTTCCGAAATTCTCGTTACCGGCATCAAGGTCGTTGACCTTCTCTGCCCGTACCTGAAGGGTGGTAAGATCGGTCTGTTCGGCGGTGCTGGCGTTGGAAAGACGGTTATCATCCAGGAACTCATCAACAATATCGCGAAGGCACACGGTGGCGTGTCCGTGTTCGCTGGTGTGGGTGAGCGTACCCGTGAAGGTAACGACCTGTATTTCGAAATGCAGGACGCCGGCGTTATCAAGATCGGTGAAGACGGTTCCACGGAAGGCTCCAAGGTTGCGCTGGTCTATGGCCAGATGAACGAGCCGCCGGGAGCACGTGCCCGCGTTGCCCTGACGGGTCTGTCGCTTGCAGAATACTTCCGTGACGAAGAAGGTCAGGACGTTCTGTTCTTCGTGGACAACATCTTCCGTTTCACCCAGGCTGGCTCTGAAGTGTCCGCCCTGCTGGGCCGTATTCCTTCCGCCGTGGGCTATCAGCCGACGCTGGCAACGGAAATGGGCGCCCTTCAGGAGCGCATCACGTCCACAAAGAAGGGCTCCATCACGTCCGTTCAGGCCGTGTATGTCCCTGCTGACGATCTGACCGATCCGGCACCTGCTGCGACCTTTGCTCACCTTGATGCCACGACGGTTCTGAACCGTTCGATCGCAGAAATGGGCATCTATCCGGCTGTTGACCCGCTGGACTCCACGTCCCGCTCGCTTGACCCGAAGATCGTCGGTCAGGAACACTACGACATCGCTCGTAAGGTTCAGCAGACGCTCCAGACCTACAAGGGTCTGCAGGACATCATCGCGATCCTGGGCATGGATGAGCTGTCTGAAGAAGACAAGAAGATCGTTGGCCGCGCACGTCGCATCCAGCGCTTCCTGTCCCAGCCGTTCCATGTGGCAGAAGTCTTCACGGGTGCACCTGGCAAGCTGGTTGCTCTGGAAGACACGATCCGTTCCTTCAAGGCTGTTGTGAACGGTGAGTACGATCACCTGCCAGAAGGCGCGTTCTACATGGTTGGCGACATCGACGAGGCCATCGCCAAGGCCGAAAAGCTGAAGCAGGAGGCCTGATCCTGATGCCCCTACGCATCGAGATCGTCAGCCCGGAAAAGCGCCTTGTTGACCGTCAGGTCGACATGGCGGTGGTCCCGGGCATGGAGGGCGATATTGCAGCCATGCCGGACCGTGCACCGCTGATGCTTCAGCTGCGTGGTGGCGTTGTGGCCCTGTATGAAGGCGACAAGATCGTCGACCGTTATTTCGTGGGCGGCGGTTTCGCAGATATGGGCGCAGAGCACTGCACCATTCTGGCTGATTCCGCTCAGCTCATGAGCGAACTGTCGGCTGATGAAGCGCGTGACCGTCTGCGCGATCTGGAGACCACATGGGCCCAGATTGAGCCGAACGATGTTGATACGCATGACCGCCTCAGCCGTGAAATCCAGAGCGTTCGCGCAGAACTGGAAGCAGCTGGAGGGGATGCTTCGGTCTAAAGCCGATTTCATCATCTTTGAATAACAGAAAAACCCGCCCGGTCAGTTTGACTGGGCGGGTTTTTCTTTGTCTGGCACCTTCCTGTATGCTCCTCCGAACTTTACCGAGTGATGGTGGCGCGTAATGACGGACTCCTCTCCTGAGACTGCAATCCTGACTGAAGATCTGGCTCCTGCCTCTCCGCAGTCGATTGAAAGCGTGACGGAAGAGGCCTCTGCGCCAGAGACAGAAGAAACACCGAAGCTGCCTGCCGACCCCTCTCTTGAACTGAATGCGGTTCTTCGAGAGAGCGTCAGTAGTGCCCTTTGGGAAAACAGTGTTCCGGTTTTGCTGGAGCTTTCTCTTCGTAATCTCTCAGATCGTGAGTTCAGGGATCTCGAAATTACCTTGGATTGTCAGCCGAGTGTGCTGCGTCCCACATGCTGGCGGGTACAGTCTCTAGGGGCCGGACAGTTTCAGACGATAGATCGTCTGGATGTTGAACTTGATGGCGCGTTTCTTGCGTCTCTCAGTGAGGCGGCACGGGCAGAAGTCAGGTTGAGCGTTTCTGAAATCCAGCCAGATGGATCGCCGAAAGAACTTCTGGACCGTGTTTTTCCCCTGACGGTGCGTTGCCGGAGCGAATGGGGCGGCTTGCAGGGGCTTCCGGATCTTCTGGCGGCCTTTGTTCTTCCCAATGACCCTGCTGTGGCGAAAATTCTTCGCGCGGCCTCTGCTCTTTTGCAGGATGCAGGTCAGTCACCGTCACTTGAAGGGTATCAGGGCGGTCGCAAACGCGCCTGGGAACAGGCACAGGCCATCTGGTGTGCGGTTGCTGCGCTGAAGATTACCTATGTCAGCCCCCCGGCGTCTTTTGTAGAAGATGGGCAACGGGTTCGCCTGCCGACCCAGATTGTCGAGGAGTGTCTGGCCACCTGTCTGGATACGGCGCTTCTTTTTGCGGCCTGTCTGGAGGCTATCGGGCTGAGGCCATTGCTTGTCATGCTCAAGGGGCATGCCTTTACGGGCTTCTGGCTGTCTCGCGAGCAGTCGGGCACGTCTGTTTTGCAGGACTTGCCCGGCCTACGAAATCGTGTGGCCCTTGATGATGTCTGTGTTTTTGAGACGACCTTTGTGACCGCCGCGGCCTGTCCGACGTTTTCCAAAGCCTGTGAGAATGGGTTGGCCCAGCTTCAGGACGGGGAAGAGCCCTCAAAATTCGAAGACGTTATTGATATCCATCGCGCACGTTTGCGTCGCATTCGTCCGCTTTCACAGATTGTAGTGGCAGCAGAGATACCTGAAGCAGACCAGGCCGAAGGAAATGTTGCCCCGCTGTTGCAGGTAGCTCCGGATCTTCGTGAAGAACTGGGAGATCATGACGAGGAAGATACGCCCCAGAGTCGGCTGGAACGCTGGTGCAAGCGGCTTCTGGATATTTCGGGCCGTAGCCGGCTTCTGAATCTTCCTCGCTCTGAGAAACAGATTATCGAAATCTGCTGTGCGGACCCGGGGAAACTTGAAGATCGCCTTGCAGAAATGCGGGGAGGTGAGCGCAAGCCTGCTCTCAGGCTCCGTGCACGGCCAGAACTGATGGATGGGGCGGACCCCAGAAGCGCGAGCATCCATCAGAACCGTCACCATGATGATCAGCATCGTACGATAGCGGCAGAAGCGTTGGAGCATGGCGAACTTCTGGTGGCGCGTGAGGAGGCCGGACTTCAGCCTGCCCTGACTGAGATTTATCGTAAGGCGAAAGCTGCCGAGCAGGAGGGAGGCGCGAATACGCTCTTCCTAACCTTGGGTGAATTGGTGTGGGAGCCACGCGGGAAAGACCGCAAGGCTCGGGCGCCACTGATTCTTGTACCGGTCATTCTGGAGCGCAGCAGCGTAAACGCGCCTTTCCGCTTGCGGGCGCATACGGATGAAAGTCGGGTCAACGGCAGCCTTCTGGAAGTTCTGCGGCAGGATTTTGCCATGCGGTTTCCAGAGCTTGAAGGCGATCTGCCTCACGATGAAGCCGGTCTGGATGTGAGGCGGATCTTCGATATTTTCCGGGCCAAGATCCGCCAGCTTCCGCAGTGGGAAGTTGAGGAGCGTGTTTGCCTGACGACGCTGTCGTTCGCAAAATTCCTGATGTGGAAGGATCTGCAGGAACGTCAGGAAGCATTACGGATCAATCCGGTGGCCAGCCGACTTCTGGATGGCGTGTCGGAAACAGATGACGTTGGATCTGCCTTTCCGAAAGCGATGTTCGATGAGGCATTGCCGCTTGATGATGTGCTTGATGACGCAGATCTTCTGTGCCCGCTTGAAGCGGACTCTTCCCAGCTAATGGCTGTGGCCCGAGCGGCTGCGGGTGAGAATTTTGTTCTGATCGGGCCGCCGGGAACGGGCAAAAGCCAGACGATTGCCAACATCATTGCGGACACGCTGGGACGCGGAAAAACGGTTCTTTTCGTTGCGGAAAAACGCACGGCGCTTGAGGTCGTGCGCAATCGTTTGCGGTCTGTGGGACTGGGTGAGTTCTGTCTGGATCTGTTCTCGCCTCAAGCAGGACGCGGAGCTGTCCTGGAGCAATTCCAGCAGGTGCAGTCCGTGCGGGAGGAGTTTTCGACGGCTGAATGGACGTCTGCTCAAAGTCGCCTCATGGCAGTGCGGCGCGATCTGAATGCTTATGTGCATGATCTTCATCGCAGATGGAAAAATGGCTGGACGCCTTATCGTGCGATCGGTGTTGTGCTGGAGGCGGACAGAAATGGAACCTATTTGCTGGCTCTCAAATGGGCGGGTCCGGAGGTTCACGCTGAGGAAGACTGGGAACGCCTGAAGAGCGTTACGAGCCTTCTTTCGAGTCTGTATCTTCGGTTTGGAAGAGAGGCGCTGTCACCACGCCTTTCAGGGATCGAGCAGGAAGACTGGACGTCCCGTTGGCAGGACCAACTGCTTCAGCAGGCGCAGAAACTGAAATTGCAGGCGGAAAGTCTTTCCAAGGTCGCAAGAGAGCTTTGTCACGCTCTGGGCCTCGCGGAGGACGCTCTTTCATGGGCATTTTTGCAGCGCCTTGAACGCCTGTGTCAGCTAATCCGCCGACCTGAAGCTACTGTGGGCGCTTGGGCACTCTCGGACGATGCAGCGGAAAATGTAAAACCTGTCCTTGCCGAACAGAGCCGTGTCGCTCGACATCGCAGTCTGGTGCAGGAGCTTTCCGTCCATTGGGAACAAGCCAAAACGCTCCCACTGGCTGAACTCCAGTGCGCCTGGAAAGACTCCGAAGAAAAATGGCTTTTGTCCCGCCGTAGTGCTCAGAAAGCGGTTCGCCGACAGTTGGAGGGCAGTGCAAAAGGGGCATTGCCGGAAGATCTGGGGGACGAACTTAGCCGCTTGGTTGAACTGTCCGCGCTGGAGCAGTCTCTGACAGCGGCATTGCATCGCGAACATGTGGGTCCATTGTGGCAGGGGCTTTCCACAGATTTCGCCAGGATCGAAGCGACGCTGGCTTGGGGGACGGAAATGCGGGTGGCCTTGGCCAGTTGTGTTCCGGATGTCTCGGGGCTTTTGTCCGTACGGCGTCATCTCCGTGAACTTCTGACAGAAGGGCGAGACCTGCTGGCCGAGAGCGGCCCAGTCGGGCAAAAAATATCGGCGTTCCAGCAGGCTTTCTCGGAAGCTGGCGCGGACATGCAAACACTGAACGAGTTGGCGGGTAGTGATGTTCTGGCCATTGAACCTGATGGTGCGGATTGGTTGAGCCGTCTGGAGCAGCGACTTTCCGGTTGGATTGAACAGGGGCGCGGTCTACGAGACTGGTGTGCCTGGCGTAAAGCCTGCCATGAGGCGGAGCATCTGGGTCTGGCTCCGCTGGTGGATGCGTTGCTTGCAGAGCGCGTGGCTGCGGAAAGTCTTCAGGCTGTTCTGGAAGCAGCATACGCTCGATGGTGGCTGGCGGCGGCCGTTGATGAGCAACCGAGACTGCGGGGTTTTGTCGCTGCTGCTCACGAGGAGCAGATTGGGCAATTCCGGGCGTGGGATAAAGATGCTGCGGGACTGGCCAAACGTCTGATCCGCGCACGTTTGTGTGGCAGTCTTCCCGGCGAAGAGACGCGGCGGCAGGATGCGCAGTATGTGATGATCCATCGTGAGGCGCAGAAAAAAGCGCGTCATATGCCCATTCGTCAGTTGGCTTCCGTGGCGCCGCGGGCGGTTCGCGCGCTGACACCCTGTTTCATGATGAGTCCTCTTTCTGTGGCGCAGTATCTGCCGCCAGACAGTGAACCTTTTGATCTCGTCATCTTCGATGAGGCTTCCCAGATCCCGACATGGGATGCCATTGGTGCCATCGGTCGTGGGCGACAGGTCATTGTCGTCGGGGATCCAAAGCAACTTCCACCGACCAGCTTCTTCGCTCGAAGTGAGAACGAGGAAGAAGATGGCGAGCTTTGCGACATGGAGTCGATTCTCGATGAATGTCGTGCGGCTGGTGTGCCGGAGATCAGCCTGAAATGGCATTACCGCAGCCGACATGAGAGCCTGATCGCATTCTCGAACAGTCAGTATTACGGCGGGGATCTGATTACCTTTCCGTCAATCGTGACGAAGGATCAGGCTGTCTCGTTCCGGTTTGTGGAGGACGGCAACTATCAGCGTGGTGGAAGCCGAACTAACCCGGCTGAAGCGCGTGCGGTGGCGAATGCTGTCGTGGCGCATCTGAAGAGTGACGGTGCAAAATCCATTGGTGTTGTGACGTTCAATGGAGAGCAGCAGACCCTCATCACGGATCTTCTTGAGAAGGCCCAGAGGGAAGATTCGTCTCTTGTCCCGTTCTTCAGCGAAGAGTGTGCAGAGCCAGTCCTGATCCGGAATCTGGAGAATGTGCAGGGAGAAGAACGGGACATCATGTTCTTCTCCCTGACATACGCCCCTGAACTAAAGGGTGCGCCGTATGTGTCCTTCGGGCCGCTGAACCGGACAGGGGGTGAACGACGCCTGAATGTGGCTGTCACGAGAGCGCGGGAAAAGCTGGTCGTGTTCGGGTCGCTTCGGGCCGAGCAGATCGACTCTTCCAGAAGCTCTGCCGAAGGCGTGCTGCATCTCCGCAAATTCCTGACATTTGCCGAACATGGTGCAGGTGCTTTGACGGGTCTTCATCAGGGATCGGTGGGAGAGGCGGATAGTCGTTTCGAACTGGAAGTCGCAGCTTTGTTGAGGCAGCGCGGATGGGACGTCCGTCCGCAGATTGGTGTTTCCCGGTTCCGGATTGATCTGGGTGTTGTGGACCCGGACATGCCGGGATGTTTCCTGGCCGGTGTTGAATGCGATGGCGCGACCTATCACCGGAGCGCCACTGCGAGGGATCGCGATAGATTGCGGCAGGCCGTTCTGGAAACTTTGGGATGGGTGATCCTGAGAGTCTGGTCCACGGACTGGTGGTTGAATGCATCCAGGGAAGTCGAAAGACTGGATCAGGCCTTGAAGCAGAGGCTTGAGGCCATCAGGGCAGAGCGTGCGCCCATAATTGAAGAATGTCAGTTGTCCGAAGCTACGGAGCCGCAGTTGGCAGAGGGCGTGCCTGAAGAACCGGTCCTTTATGCGGGCTTTGCGTTGGATGTTCCGCAGGCGGCGGACGTTAAGGCTGAGAGTGAGACAGACGGGGAGATTTGTGCGGTCGCTGATGGAAGCCGCTTTGGAGATGAGGATTATCTGCCAACGCTCCAAAATCTGATTCGTCAGACGGTCCAACGGTCAGGCGTTGTTCATGAAATAGCTCTGATCCAGCAGATTGCCAGACTTCATGGGTTTGCTCGGGCCGGTCGCCAGATTCGAGAGCGAGTGCTTGCGGTCGTTCCGGCCACATTGGGGCGTACAGAGGAAGAAGTTGGGACGTTCTTCTGGGAAACGAAGGAAGCGCCTTATGGCCTTGCTATATTCCGTCGTCCGGCTGCGGGAGAAAGCATCGATCCAGCTCAACTGCCGCTTCAAATGCTGAAAGCACTGGCTGATGAGTTCCGTGCCAAGGGATTGGATGAAGAGAACGCCCTTGGGGAAATGAGAAAAGCCTGTGGTCTGGGGCGTATGGGCCCTGCAACGAGACTGCGCTTTCAGGAAGCGTGGCAGCTTGCTGGGGCGAATAAGGAACTTTGAGAAAAAAGAGACGTCAGAATGCATTTTCTGGCGTTTTTTTAGTTTTTTTAGTTTTGGATTGTGAATGGAAAGTGTGTGTAAGGTTTGAATGTGTAGGGAAACTGTGGCTTTGTGGTGTGGATAACTCGTTTATGATGATTGTTTGACAGT